>JAJYWS010000054.1 GCA_021791335.1 Thermoplasmata archaeon | reverse complement strand
GGGACCTTCGCCCACGAGTCGTTCGGGCACGGCACCGAGGCGGACCAGTTCGTGCGGGAGCGGTCGTACCTGAAGCCCCTCTTCGGGAGCGTGGTGGCTCCCGAGGAGGTCTCGATCATCGATGACGGAAGCCTTCCGGGGGGGTTCGGGACCCTCTATTTCGATGACGAAGGGACGCCGACCCAACGAACCCTCCTCATCGACCGGGGTCGATTCGTCGGCGCGCTCCACGACCGGACCACCGCCGAGGCGCTCGGCGCCCGACCCACCGGGAACGCCCGACGCTCCGATTATCTGAGCCGGGTCTGGGTGCGGATGACGAACACGATGGTGGCCGGGGGCGACCGGTCGCTGGACGAGCTCATCCAGGAGGCCCGGGACGGGGTTCTCCTCGAGACCGCGACGTCGGGAATCGAAGACCCGCTGGGAGGGCTGATGCAGATCCGGGTGAAGAAGGGCCACCGGATCGAGCACGGAACCCTCGGACGGCTCGTTTCGTCGATGGCGCTTTCCGGCCGGGTCCTCGATGTCCTGAGGGAGATCCGGGGGGTCGGAAAGGCGACCGGGTCGGACGTCGAACTCGGTTTCTGCGGCAAGGGCCACAGCGACTACATCCCGGTCGGTTCGGGCGGGCCGTACTTACTGACCCGGGCCACGGTGGGCCGAGCATGACGGAACCGATCCACGAAACCGCCCAACACGCGGCCGAGCGCTTGGCCGTCCCGGGGCCGTGGGAGCTCTTCGGCCAGCGGCTCTCCCGCTTCGAGTTGTATGCCGACGGCCTTCGCACCGAGACGGTCCGGGGCCCGCTGTTGATCGAAGGGGTCGGGCTGAGGCTGTTCCGTCCGTCCCCGGAAGGCCTCGGGGTCGGCTTCCAGGCCACGACCGACCTCTCCGAGCCGGGACTGAGGCAGCTGATCGAGGACGCGGAGACGACCGCCCGGCACGCCCGGTTCCCGACCCCACGGGTGACGCTGCCGACCGGGGCTCCCCGGCGGCCCGGGGGCCCGCGCGTGGAGGATCCGAAGCTGAGCGGGGCGCCAGTGGAGACGGTCCGGGAGTACCTCGAGGCGGTCCTGTCGGAGTGCTCCCGGGCTTCCGACGTGGCGCCCAGCTTCGGGTCCGTGCGCGCGACGATCGCCGAGACGACCCTCGTCAATTCGGAGGGCCTCTCCGTCGGCTACCGCGAGACGTTCGCCGAGCTCGAGCTCGCCCTCAAGTCGGTCGGGACCTCGCGGCACGACGCCGCCGGGGAGTACTGGATCACCCGGGCCCTGCGGCGGCTCGATCGCTCGACGCTCACGGTGGACGGGCCCCAGTGGACGACCTTGGCCCGGGACGTACGGCGGGCGACCGCGACGCCCGGGGGCCCGCTCCCGGTCGCGCTGCCCGCCGCGCTCCTGAGCGAGATTGTCCCGTCCGCGATCCGGCTGCGCTTCAGCGGAGCCGGACGGCTCCGGAAGATGGCGATTCCGGACGGCACCCCGGTCGCCGCGGCGCCGGTCACGCTGGTCCGGGACCCGACGGTCGACTGGTCGGTCGGCTCGGCTCCGGTCGATGACGAGGGGGCGGTCCCGGCCCGGCTCGCCCTGGTGTCGGGGGGAAAGCTCGAACACCTCCTCTACGACGCCCTCCACGCGTCGGCGTTCGACCTCCCCACGAACGCGGCCGCGGGCCGGGCCCCGGATCTCGCCCCGTCGTGGCGACGCTTCCAGGGCCGCCCTCACCCGACGACCGGCACCCTGGCGATCGAACCGGGACCGGACGGGACGGACGAGGAGCTCCTCGAGGCGATCGGGGACGGCGTCTGGATCGACCAGCTCGGCTGGCCGAACCCGGACGGGATGTCCGGGAGCTTTGGCGGAGAGATCCGCATCGGCTACCGGATCCGCCACGGGCGGCTCGCGGAACCGATCCGGGGCGGCACGCTGGGCGGCCTCGTCTTCTCCGCGTCGGGAGAGCCGTCACTGCTGGGATCGGTGCGGAAGCTCGGCTCGACGGCCCGGCTCGAGGGCTCGCTGGTCGCTCCGACCCTCGTCACCGACGGCCTCACCCTCTCGGGCCCCACCTAACGGGTCGGCCGGCCCCGGACCCGGAGGGGCCGGGAATCCCCCGGGCCGGCGGAGCGGACCCCGAGGGTCGAACTACCCGTAGAGGCCCTCCGGCTCGCCGATCCCCAAGTAGATGGCGAGGCCGCCGGCGCCGCCCGCCAGCAGGGTTCCCCCGATGAGCAGGCCGTAGGCGACCCCCAGGTTGTAGCCCGCCCAGCCCGCACTCTGACCCAGGAGGGCGGTCGCGATGGCGAAGAGGGCGGTGACGATCGCCGCGATCAGATGGGCCTGATGCCGTTTCTGACGCACGCTCTTGCGCAGCTGGATATGCCTCGTCACCGCCGCGAGGGCTGCGTGCAGAGTCGGGGCGTCAAGTGGAGGGGGCGACCTTTCTGAAGTGACCGCGGCTCCCGACGTTTCGGCGCCTCCCGAGGCGGCTTCTGCCGCCCGGGATAGCTGCGCCGCCAGCGCATTCAGGCGACGATCCTCAGGGTCGTCCGGCGGAAGCGGGGTCATCTCGGGCCCGGCAGGAGTCAGGCGCTCCCGGGATTTCAAGCAACCGAAGGGACGCCCCCTGACCGGTACTTCCTCAAGCTACGTTGCGGCCGGTCGGGGGTTCCGACCGGGAGGTTCGGTTGCCTGGAGCGGAGACGGCGCCTCCTTCCCGAGCCCTGCTCCACAAACCCCGAGCCGAGCCTCCGATCCGCTCCTCCATCGCGCCGGCTTCCGCCCGCCCCTGCCGACCGGTGTCCCTCCGGTAAGCGGAGGGTTCCCGTGCCCTCCCGGATGTCGATCCCCGACGCGACCCGATGGCGGTCGGCCGGCCCGTTGGGGGGTGCGCCAGGTCGCGTGGGAGCGCTTCCCCGTCAGATCCGGTGGGTCACCCGATGCCGGGACCGGTCGGCAGCTACAAGAGAGGGGAAGCCCATGATCGCCTGAGGGGGCCATGCAGTGCACCGGGTGTCGGGCCGAGTTGCCCGAAGGAGCGCACGCCTGTCCGGCGTGCGGACGGGAAGTGACGGTGGGTCAGCGGCTGGTCGGCGATTCGCAGAGCGCGGCCAAGGAGACCGGCGTCGTGGTCGGCAAGCTCGGCCGGGGCGTCGTGGGGGGCGCCAAGGGCTTTGCCTCCGGGGTCAAGAAGGGCTTCCGGGGCTCCGACGACTCCAAGGACGAGGCGAAGTAGCGCCGGGGACCGAGAGCCCGAAGGGATGCTCCGGGGCCCGACGATCGGGGGGCCCGGAGCGGAGGGCCCTCGTCCGCTACTTCGGGGGGGAGGCTCCCGCGGGGGGCGTCACGGCCGCCGGGGGTTTCGGCTTGGACCGGGCCCCGAGCCCGAGGAGGATGGCGCCCAGGACCGCAACTCCGATCCCGATGCCGACGAAGTAGCTGAGCCCGCTGTAGGTGTAGGTGATCGTGACGGACGTCGGGCTCCCCGACGCGCAGGCGAACACGTAGTAGGTCGTCCCGAGCGAGAGGGTCGCCGAGATGGTTCCGTTCGACCCGGACGACTGGGCGACAATCCCGGTCGGGGAGAAGCAGTTCCCCTTGCTGTTCGTGAGGTAGACGGTGGTTCCGGCCGGCGCGTTCGACCAGGACCCCGAGAACGGACCGCCGGTCAGCCCGACCGGGGAGATGACGAAGCTCGACCCCGCCGTGATGACCGCCGTGCTGCTGCCGGCCTTCACGGCGTACCCGCCGCCCGCGACCAGAACCCCGATCACCAAGAGCACCGCTCCGCCGATCACCAGACCCCGCCGCATAGGGACCGATTCCGGGTTCGGCTACATAGCTCTATGGTTGCCGCCCGACGGGTCAGTGCGGAGGACGACCCTTCGACCGACGCCGCGAGGTGATCCTCCACGCCAGGAGACCGACGACCGCCACTCCGCCGGCGGCAAGAACCCACCACGACCATACCGGAGCGGTCGCGGGGGGTGGCGGGGTCGGGGCGAACCCCACGACCACCGGGGCGGACGGGGCCGCCCCCGAGAGGGTCAGGTTCCCGGGCGGCGCCCGCAGCTCGTAGCCGGGCGGGGCCACGACCTGGAGCGTGTAGGTGCCGTTCGGGAGATCCAGCGTCAAGGTCGAGTTGTG
>JAJYWS010000060.1:5030-26424 GCA_021791335.1 Thermoplasmata archaeon | reverse complement strand
CTAGGGCTCCGCCCGCCGGGCCCAGCTCCGGGCGACCAGCGCGAGCGCCCGGGCGGTCGGACCGACGTCGTGGACCCGGAGGATCTCCACCCCCGCGTCGGCGGCCAGGACCGCGGCGGCCAGGCCGGCCTCCCGGCGGGCGTCGTCCGCCCCGGGACCGGTCCCGCCGAGGAACGACTTGCGGGAGGCGCCGATGACCACGGGGTAGCCGAGGCTCCGCAGTTCGCCGGCGTGGGTCAGCAATTCCAGGCTCTGCTCGGCGGTCTTCCCGAAGCCCAGCCCGGGATCGACCATCAGCCGGTCGGCCGGGATCCCCTCCTCGAGGGCCCGGTCGGTCGCCTCGGCGAGCGCGTGGAAGACCTCCCCCCGGAGATCGGCATAGTCGGTCTGGTGCTGCATCGTCGCGGGCGTGCCCCGCATGTGCATCACGATCGCCGCCGCGCCGGTCGCCCGGACCACCTCGCGCATCGCCGGATCCCGGAGCCCCTCGACGTCGTTCACGATGTCGGCACCGGCCGCGACCGCCCGGCGCGCGACCTCGGCGTGCCGGGTATCGACCGAGATCGGGACCGTCACCCGGCGGGCGAGGCCCTCGATCACGGGAGCGATCCGCCGCCACTCCTCGGCGGGGTCGACCGGGGTCGCCCCGGGCCGGGTCGACTCCCCTCCGATGTCGAGCGCGTCGGCGCCCTCCCGGACCAGCGCCTCGCCCTGCTCGATCGCCCGGTCCGGGTCGAGGAATCTCCCCCCGTCGCTGAACGAGTCCGGGGTCACGTTGACGATGCCGAGGATCCTCGGCCGGTCCCCGACGGTCCAGGACCGGTGGGCGCCCGGGACGGTCCGGGCGCGGGTCGACTGGACGTGGACGAGCGCCCGCTCGACCGACCGGCCGATCGCCTTCAGGTGGAACGGCTGGCGCCGGAGCTTCGCGAGGGCGCGGTGAAACTGGGACCGGGTGCCGATGAGGACCACCGGGCTGGTCGCGACGCTGTGGTCGGCGACGCCCCGGGCGTGGACCGCATCCCCGCCGACGGCGAGGAACTCCTGCTTGAGGAGCGGGGAGGCCTTGAGCGGGACCGCGTCGAGCCGGACGAGGAAGGTGCGGGCCTTCAGGGCCATGATGCCGATCCCCTCCGGATCGCAGTCGGTCCGTTCGAACTCCTCGACGATCTCCCGGGCGCTGCGGGGGGCGAGGACCCGGGCGGGGAACCGGGGCTCGCCCCGGCGCGGCGACTCCGACTCCGGCGCCATCGGGGGGTCAGGGGAGGCGGTCGCTTAAAGCCCGCCGCCGATGCGCCCGTCCATGGTCGGCGCTCCCCGGCCCCGGACCGGACGGATCGTCGCGATCGAGGGCGGCTCCGGGGTCGGGAAGACCACCCTCGTCGCCGATCTGGCCGCGACGCTGGGCTGGACCGCGATGCCCGAGGCGTCCGACCTGGGACCGCGGCGCCCGTCGCTGCGGTTTTGCTCCGATGCCGAACTGGCCCGCCTCGAGGCGGTGCTCTTCACCCGGGACCTTCAACGGTGGCGCCGGGCGGCCCACGCCCGGGCGAACGGGGGGTCGACCCTCCTCGACACGGGAGTGTTCGGGAGCCTGACCTACACCCGCGGTCTCGTCGAGATCGGCGCCGCCGGCCCGGCGGTCCTCCGAAGGCTGGTCGGGCGGGGGCGATCGGCGGCGGTGCGGGGGGCGCTCGGGATCCCGGACCTCCTCCTCTACCTGGACGCCCCCGAGGCGACCCTCCGAGCCCGGGCGGCCCGGTCGATCGGCGACCACCCCCCGAGGCTCACCGAGCGGCACCACCGGGTCGGGTCGGTCGAACGCCGGCTCTGGCTGGAGCTCTTCCCCCGACGGTTTCCCCGGCGGCTGGTCCGGCTCGACGCCGACCGGCCGGCCGACTCGGTCCGACGTTCGGCCGAGCGGGCGATCCGGAGGGCCCGGCCCCTCCGGCGGGCCGGCCCGGCCCCCCTGCTCCGCTGGCTCGAGGAGATCGGACGGCCGCCGGCCCCGACCGGTAACCGTTAAGAGCCGCGCCCCGTCGCCCTAGCGTGATGGCGATGAAGCCGCTGGACCTGCTCCAGCAGAGCCTGCACCAGCGGGTCCTGGTGGAAATGAAGGGGGGCCGGTCGTACCGGGGGGTCCTCGACGCCTTCGACCAGCACCTCAATGTGGTCCTCTCGTCGGCCGAGGAGGTCGTCCAGGAGACCGTGACCCCCCGTTCGGGCATCACCCTCCTGCGCGGCGACTCGATCGTCTACATCTCGCCCTAGGAGGATCGGAGGAGTCTATGTCGAAGGGAACGCCGTCCCGCCAAGGCGGGAAGATCGTGCACGTCATCTGCCGACGCTGCGGCCGCCACTCCTACCACCGCCAGAAGAAGGTCTGCTCCTCCTGCGGTTTCGGCGACACCGCCCACCGCCGCCGGTACGACTGGGCGAAGCTCAAGCGCCCGTAGGTCGCGGCGAAACGCCCGGGGGCCGCGGTAACGAGACCCAGGGGCTGCCCCGGATCGCCCACCGGAGCGGCGCGTCCGCGGCGCGCCGGATCCCGACCCTCGGGCCGGCCACGATCGGAGGGATCTCCCGTCGCCCGTACCAGACGATCGTCGGGCTGTCGACCATGTCGGTCCCGTCGTCGGCGAGGCGGAAGCCCAGCGCCCGGGCGAGCCGCCCCGGGCCGCGGGTCGAATCCGCCATCGGGCCCAAGGGCCGGGCGGCCCGGAGCAGGACCGCCTCCCCCGGACGGGTGACCGCATTCGCGCAGACCACCCGATGGATCCGGTAAATGTAGAGGGTGCCCGGACGACCGAACATCGACCGGTTGCGCCGGGTCATCCCCCGGTAGGCGTGGTTCGCCGGGTCGTCCGCGACGTACGCCTCGCACTCGACGATCTCGACCCATCGGCGTCGGCCGGCCGGACCGACCCCCAGGTGGGCGCCGAGCAGCTCCCGGGCGACCGTGACCGTCGGCCGGTCGAAGAACCGACGTCCGAGCCGCGGGCGGCGGGGAATCAATGGGCGGGCGCGGCCCCGCTTTCCCGGCGGCGCTCGTTCTCCCGGGTCACGTCCCGGTTGGCCGAGCGGACGGTCCGCAGGGCCTCGACGAACGGCGCGACGGCGTCGCCGCGCAGCCCGACGAGCAGCTCACTGTCCTTCATCTGGGTGTAGACGCGGGACCCCGCGCAGCCGGTCGAGACCGCGACCGGGGTGCCGCCCGTGAGGACCGGCACGATCGAGCACATCGGCCGTCCGAGCACCGGAATCGGCGCCGCCTGGGGCCACGCCCTCCGGTACGCCTCGTAGACCCACATGAGCGCCTTCGGGGCGACGAAGAGCAGGACCGCCGTCGGGGTCGACCGGGCGGCGTCGAGCGGCCCGTACGAGACGCCGGCCGGTGCCGACGTCTGGTGGGGGATCTGGGCGGCCTCGCCCGGAGCCAGGTAACCGATCGACTCCATCCAGCCGACCGTCTCGGAGAGCCGGCCGCCGAGGGCACCGTCCATCGGGATCCCCATCACGTAGGCGCCGATCTCGCACTGTTCATGGGCCGAGCGGTCGGCGTAGAACGACCGGTTCCGTCCGTCCGCGAAGAAGGTGCAGACCGATGGCGCGGCTGCCGGGCGGGCGGGCACGCCGGCCGGCGCCCGCTCCTCGTAGCGGAGCTGCATCGGGGGGCTTTCGAGCTCGAGGGCCTCGGTGAGCGTCGACTGGGCGGCGGACCAAGAAAGCTCCGGGGTCGGCATGGAAGTTCGGATTGAAGATTTCGGGCGACCTTAATAGAGTACCCCCTTGGAGGCCGAAGCGGTGGCGGTCCCCCCGGAGGCGCGGCGCCGCCCCGGCGCGGCCGCCCGGGCCCGGGCGACCCAGCGGGCCGCGTCGGGCTCGGCCGCCAACCCCTCGGCCAGCCGGTCGATGAGTTCGACCGGATCCCGGTAGGGGGGTGGAAACCCGGCGAACCCCCAACGGTCCGGAAAATCCGCCCAACCGTCCCGCCGCTGATGGGCCCGGCGCACGACCTCCTCGACCCGCCGCCCCCGGGCGAAGTCGGAGAGATCCCGCCGCAGTTCTTGGGCCACCCCCGCCGTTCGGGCCGCCTCCAGCAGGCGGGCGATCTTCTCGGGGCGGTGCCGGCGCACCCGACGGCCCTCGCCCCGGATCCCGTTGAAGTAGAGGAACGGCCGGCCGTCCTGGAGCGCCTCGAGCAGGGTGCGGCTGCCCGTGACGATCCTGAGCTCGGATCGATCCCACTCCGATCGCCAGCGCGGGCCGGGAAGCGGCCCCACGAAGAGGTCGATCCCCTCGGAGGAGCGCCAGGGCCGGGGACTGACCACCCGGAGCCGGATGGGGGGCTGCGCATCGGCGAGGCCGGCCCGCACCCGGGCGGCCAACCGCTCGGCGCTCGACGGGCTCGCGTACCAGAGCCATCGCCGCGCCCCGGAAGGGGGCGGCGACCGCCGGGGGCCCGGAGGGTCGGCCGGGATCGGCCCCGTCATCACGGCGCTCGCGAACTCCCGGGCGAACGCCCGGTCGGGCCGGAAGGTCGGGAAGAGGTGAAGGACCCGGGGCCGGTCGAATCCCCGGTACCGGGCAAACTCCCGGTGGAAGAAGCGCGACCGCCGGTCGAACGACCGGCCCGGCCGGATCGACCGCCGGGGCACCCCGCCCTCCCGCAGCCGCTCCGCCTCGGCCGCCCGGCTCGTGAGGGTCCGGGCGAACTCCTCGAGGCTCACGTGGAGGGTGCGCCCGGCGCCGTGGATCGCCTCGATCTCCCCGACCTCCCTCGACCAGGGACCGTTCGCCTCCGGCGCGGCGCTGAGCCCCCACGAGGGGGTCACGGTGAGCGCCGGGGTGCCGGGCGGGCCCGGGCGCTCCGGCCGGTCGCAGCGGGGCCAGCGCCATGGGCCCGGGAGCCCCCGGGGCGGCGGGCGGCCCGCCGCGCGGTAGTAGCGGACCGGTCGGCCCCGGGCGACGAGCTGCCGGCCGACCGCGAGCACCTCCTCGAGGTCGCCCCAGCCGCCCCCGACGACCGCCGGGAGGAGGTAGATCGCGACGCCGGGCCGGCCCCGATCCCGACCGCCCGAGCTCATGCCTCGGTGGTTCGGTAGAGCGTCTGAAGTTCGTAGACCGGGACGAATCCGGCGGCCCGCAGCGCCGCGGCCGCGGCGGTCTTGTAGTCCGGCAGCTGCGCCACGATCCGCTGGGCCCCCTCGGCCCGGGCCCAGGCGAGCCCTTCGGCCATCGCGGGCCGGAGCCGCTCGGGCGCCACCTCCGGGGCGACGACGAGCCGCAGGTGGCCGCTCGTCTGGGTCTGGGAGGCCGAGAGGTGCAGGTAGGCGGCCGGACGGCCGTCGAGCTCGACGGTGCGGGGGTACGACCGGGCCTCGAGCAGGGCGTCCACGAACGACGTCGCGCCGAACTCCCCGCGCCCGGTGGGCAGCACCGCGTCGACCTCCGGGGGCAGCTCGGACCGGGCGGCCGCCAGGAGCGCCGGCAGATCGTCCGGCCGGTACGGGCGGCTGGCCGGCGGGGCGGGCGGCTCCTCGGGGCCGAGCTCCCGGCTCCACAGGTGGACCGTCCGGAGGCTCTTGTACCCGAGCGACCGGTAGAGGGCGATCGCCGGGGCGTTGTCCGACAGGACGTCGAGGACGATGTAGCGGCGGCGCCGTCGCGCCGCCTCCTGCTGGGCGCGCCGCAGCATCCGGCGGGCGAACCCCCGGCGCCGGAACGCGGGATCGACGCTCACGTTGCTCACGTAGCCGGCCCGCTCGGTGAAGGTCAGCAAGGTCCCGGCGACGAGCCGTCCCGACTCCTCAAGGATGAAGTAGCGGAAGACCGGCCGGCCGGCGAGCCGGGCGAGGCCGAGCAGCAGGCGGATGTGGGGCCGGAAGAGCCGGCGCACCACCCGCTCCATCGCCTCGGGCCGAAAGCCGAGCAGGACCGACTCCTCGGGGAAGCTCACCCGGGTGAGCGCGAAGAGCGGGGCGGCATCGTGCGGGCGAAGGTCCCTCAGCACACGTCCCCCGCCTCCCCGTCGTCGCCGGCGAGGACCCGTTCGAAGAGCTCGCGCAGCGGCACGGGGGGCCCGCCCGGTCCGAGCGGGGCCGGGGCCCGGACCGGGGCATCGAGCGCCGCGTCGGGCAGCGTCCCGTAGAGCTCCCGCAGGTGGCCGACGATCCCCTCGTCGCCGACCCGCTGGGCGATCGCGCCCAGCGCCATGATGAGGGCCCCGAACAGCCGCTCGTCGGCGTCGCTCGCCAGCCGGACCGCCCCCTCCCCCCGGGCCAGGGTCGGGGCCGAGCGGACCGGCCGGGGCCGGGCGTCGCGCAGGAGCGCGAGCAGCCTCGACCGGGCGCCGTCGTCCGCCCACCGGCCGGCGACCCAGACCGCGGCGAGCCGGACCTCGGGGTCGTCGTCCCGGAGCCGTTCCCGGATCTCGGGGGTCGTCTCGGTGAGGTCGAGGGTCCCGAGGGCGTAGACCGCCCCGCGGCGCGGCCAGGGATGGGGATCCCGGAGCAGCGGGCCGAGCCGGCCCAGATCCTCCGGTCCGCCGACGATCCCGAGCGCGAGCGCGGCCGCGCCCCGGACGCTCCAGGCCGGATCGGCGAGGGCCGCCCGGGCGGTGGGGCCGGCCTCGGGCGCGCGCATCGTGCCGAGCGCGTGGATCGCGCAGACCCGGATCGAGGGGTTCGGATCCTGCGCCGCGGCGAGGAGCGCGGGGACGGCCCGGGGATCGCCGATCCGCCCCAGCGCGACCGCGATCGCCGGCCGCTCCCAGAGCGGGGCCTTAGCGAGCCGTTCGGCCAGGTACGGAACGCTCGTCGAGTCCTGACGGCGGCCGAGGACGACGGCCGCGGCGATCCGGACCCGGGGCGCCGGATCCCGGAGGTACGGGCGGATCTCCTCCACCAGGGTGTCGCCGCCGAGCCGGTCGAGCGCGAGGACCGCCTCCCGGCGGACCCGGTCGTGGACGTCGCGGAGCCGGTCGGTCAGGGCGGACCGGGTCGAGGGATCGGCGAAGTGGCCGAGCGCGAGGGTGGCGGCGTACCGGACCTCGGCCGACCGGTCGTCGAGCCGGGCGACGAGCCGGGGCAGGATCGACCGGTCCGGGATCCGGGAGAAGGCGAACGCCGCCGCCGCGCGGACCCGGGCGTCCGGGTCCTCGAGCAGGCCCCCGAGCGGTTCCCGGCTCTCCGCCCGGGCGAGCCGGCCGAGGGCCCCGGCGACCCCGGCCCGGACCCCGACGTCGGGGTCGCTCGCGGCCGCTTCGAAGAGGGTCCGGTAGCGGGCGTCGTCCCGCTCCGCGAGCGCCTGGATCGCCCGGCGACGGATCCGGGGATCCGGGTCGGTGATCTGGGCGACCAGCGGATCGGGGGGCTCCGGCGGCCCGGGCGCCCGCCGGGCCGCGGCGGGCCGGTGACGGCCCGGCGGCCGTCGGGGCCCCGGAGCCGACGACCCGGCGGCGTCGACCTTCGGCACGCCGGTCACAGGCGCCCGGGGCGGATAACGGGTCCGGGGGGCGGGAGGAGGGTCGTCTGGCCGGGCCGCTGGGGCGAGGCGAAGGCCGCCGCCCGGGGGGCCGGATCGATCGCCCAGCGTTCGACGAGCTCGGCTTCGGTCACCCCGAGCGGTGCGAGGAGGGTGGCGACGGTGCGGGCGAGGAGCCCCAGGTAGACCCCGACGTCGTACGGCCCCTCGATCGGTTCGACCCCGAGCACCCGGACCCTCCGGCGCCACGACGCGTTGGCCCGGTCGGCGACCACGTAGCGGACCCCCGGGGCGTCGGGTCGCTGGCGGGCGGCCGCGACGGCATCGGTGAAGGGCGTCTCGGAGGTCGGGGCGTGACCGAACCGGTGGGCGATCAGGAGCCGGTGCGGATCGACCCCGCCGGACTTGAGCTCGGCGGCGAAGAGGTCGGCCCGGGCGAGCGCCCGGGGCCGCTCGGCGAGCACCCGGGCGGCGTCGGGGGCCCGGGCGAACAGCGCGAGGATCTCCCGCTCGACGTGCCGCAGGTAGTCGGGGGTGTCGTGCCGGCGGCTGCCGATCCCCCGGATCTTGTACTCGCCGGAGGCGTACCGACCGAAGAACCGGTTCGGCACGCCGACGCCGGTCCGGACCGACGGCAAAAAGGCGATCCACCGGTACCGGCCCTCGTAGCCCAGCGGCAGGTCGACGGCGGCGCCGAGCTCGCTCGCCCACCGTTCGGGATCGGGGGTCGGGGCGGCCGGATCGATCGAGAGCCAGAGGGAGTCGACGATCCCGTGGAGGACCCGGTAGCCGGCCCGGTCGGCGGCCCGGGCGACCTCGGCGAGGAGCTCCCGGGCGAAGGCGTTGATCGCCTCGTGGACCTCGATCCGGCCGAACCGGGCGTTCCGGTACCCCTGGTAGCCGAAGGCGGTGACGAGGATCCACTTGAGCATCTTCGCCCGCGCGCGGTCGCTCGCCCGGGCCTCCGGCGACCGGTCGGTCCGCCCGGCGGACCGCCGGAGCGCCCGCCGACGGGCGATGAGCGGCCGGAGGGTGCGGGGAAGGAGGCCGGGCCGGCGGGCGCAGAACCGGTAGCCGAGCCCCGGGGCGACGTGGGGCGACGCGGGACAGCACCGGCAGTCCAGGCGGTCGGCCGAGAGGTTGTGCCGCACCATGAGGTGCGGGAAGAGGCTCACGAAGTCGAACTCGTCGACCGCGTCGTGGATCCCGACCGGCGGCTGGAAGATCACCCCGCCCCGGTCGGCCCGCACCAGGTGCTCGGCGGTGCGGAACCCCTCGGGCCGGTTCTTCTTCCACGGCACCGCGGCGCCGGCGTCGAGGGCGGTCTCGATCTCGAGCGCCGTGAAGACGGTCCCCGGCGACTGCCGGGCGACGGTCTCGAACGGGAGCCGGGAGAGCCGGGCGGCGTCGATCAGGCCGGCGAGGCCGACGTCGTCGTAGAGGAACGAGGTCGCCCGGTCGATGTGGAAGCGGCCCGGCGCCCGGTACGCCGCCGGCCGGTGGTAGATCCGGCCGTACGAGGCGAAGGCGCGGGCGCCGCGGAACGGCCGCTCCCCGCCCGGGATCCGGCCCAGGTGGAACCGGTCGGGGCCGAGCCCATGGGCCCGGGCCCGGGCGTAGAGCCTCGGCACGTCGAACCCGTCCCCCCCGTCGGTCAGCAGGAGGTCGGGATCCTCCCGGGCGAGCCGCTCGGCGAGCGCCCGGAGGAGCGGCTCCTCCGGCCCGTCCATCCGTTCGTCGCCGAGGCGGATCTCCCGGATCGGCGCATCGTCCGGGACGACCGCCTCCCGGGGCCCGTCGCCGGCGCGGACCGAAAGCTCGGCGACGCGCAGCGGCATCGGCCGGTAGTCGATCCGGTCGGCCGGCTCGAGCGCGACCGGCGCCTCCGGCGGGCCGGTCAGGGGGGCGAACGGGTAGAGCCGGCGGGCCCGGTAGAACTCCGAGGCGAGGGGCCGGTCGACGTTGTAGAGCCGGTAGCGGTAGTAGCGGCCGAACGCATCGACCGACCGGGCGAGAGGGAGCCGGTCGGTGGCCCGGCGGGGCGTGACGGCGAGGGCCCGGACCGGCCGGGGATCGTCCCAGCGGAGCCGCCGGACGACCGGCGCGACCGACGCCGCCCGCCCGTCGTCGGCGATCCGGCGGGCCAGCCTCGCCCGCTCGTCGGCCGGCGCCTCGACGTAGAACGGGCGGGCGAACTCGACGGCGGTGACCCGGGTCGACCCGTCGGGCCGGCGGACCCACATCCGCACCCCCCGGCCGTCGGGCGGCTCGTCGACGTCGAGCAGCCATCCCCTGAGCGCCGGGGGGGCCGGCATCGGCCGCTCACCGCACCGGCGGCTTGCCCTCGAGCTCGCGGAGCCGCCGGGCCATGTCGAGGAGGACCGACAGGAGGATCGTCTCGAGGAGATCCGGGCTGCCGACGTGCGTCGCCGGGGTGACGTAGCGCCGGGCGCCGCTCCGCAGGGTCTCGAAGGCGGCCCGCTCCTCCGGCGTCGTGAGGAGCCGGGCGAACTCCTCCCAGCGGCTCATCCGGGCTTCGAGCGCCTGCCGGTACGTCGGGGCGGTGCGTCCCATGCCACCATCACCTCCTCACCGGTGCCGAACGCCTCCAGACCGTGCTGGCCCGCGGGCCGGCCGACCAGCGCGCATCGCGCCCCGTCGCGCAGCCCGACGAGCCACCCCGCCCCGGCCCGGCGCTCCAGACGCACGTAGTCGAAGAGCCGGGGGCCGTGCTCGGCGAGGCCGGGGAACCGGGCGAGGCCGCCCGGCTGCACGATGACCATCGGGCGGCCGGCCCGATGGGCCGTCCGGGCGAGCCGATCGGCCACCCGGCCGAGCAGGGCGATCCGCTCCTCGGGCGCCACATCCTCCTCGTCGAAGAGCGCCGGGAGGTTGTGGGCGACCAGCAGCGTCGCCGGGTGCCGGGCGATCTCGGCGGCCCAGCCGTCGGCGAGGGCGACCATCTGGTGGGCGGTGAACGCCCGGGCGAGCCGGATCCGCCGGGCCGCGAGCGTCGGATCGACGCCGAGGCGGCGGGCCGCCGCCCCGATCCGGTACGGATCGAACCGGTTCGCCCCCTCGAGCAGCGAGACCCGGCCCCCGGCCGCGGCGACGCCGGCGTAGAGGAGTTCCAGGAGCGGGGTGATGTCGGCGGCGTCACCGGCCCAGACGGTCGCCTCCCGGTCGGCGAGCCGGCCGGTCATCCAGGGGAAGAACGCGGGTTCGGGCGGCAGGAGCGGCCGGGCGGCGGCCCGCCGGCGGACCGGGCCCGGGCGCGGCCGGGTCGGAACCGGCCCGGACGGCAGCGGGGGCCGGGCGTCCGGTCGGGGGATCGCCCCGGGGAGTTCGGAAAGCGCGATCGCGGCCATCGCCCCTTCCGACGCCGGGCGGGGCTCTATAACCCGCGGGGGAGGGGCGGTGAAACACTCCGGGGCGGACCGTTTCATCCCGGGGGGGCCGGGTCGAGCCGGCCCCCACCGGGCGGGGGCGGCAGGCCGAGGGCGTCGGCGAGCGCCCGGCCGTTGGCGACCGCGTCCCCGCGGAAGTGGTTGTTGAAGAAGACGTAGACCGTCTCGGCGGCGCGGGCGAGCGCCCGGACCCGGGGCACCCACGACGCGATCTCGTCGGGGGCGTAGGTGTAGTCGTACCAGAGCGGTCGGCCGTGGCCGTGGAGCCGCAGGTAGGCGAACGGGGCGGTCGTCTCGAGGCGGACCGGCAGGAGCGGCTCGTCGACCACCGTGTAGGCCCACCGGAGCTCCCGCAGCAGGTCGAACGCCTCGGGCACCAGCCAGGACGGCTCCCGGAACTCGACGGCGACCGGGAGGTCGGCCGGGACCGCCCGGGCGAAGGCCCGGAACGCGGGGGCGTCGAAGGGGAGCCACGGAGGGAGCTGCAGGAGGAGCGCGGCGAGCCGGCCGGCCGCCCGGATCGGTTCGACCACCGCCCTGAACCGGGCGAGGTCGGGGGCGGCGGCGTCGAGCCGCCGGACGTGGGTCACGCTGCGGGGGAACTTGGCGGCGAACCGGAAGCCGGCCGGCGTGCGCTCGAGCCAGCTCCGGGCGAGCGACGGCGCCGGCAGCCGGTAGAAGGTCGCGTTGACCTCCACGACCGGGAAGAGGTGGGCGTAGTACCGCAGCCGGTCCCGGACCCCGAAGCGGGGGTAGACCGGGCCGACCCACTCCGGATACTCCCATCCGCTGGTCCCGACGAAGATCGCCATCGTCCGACGGCCGCCGCGAGCGCCCCGGCCCCCCGCCCGGGCAGGGCCGCCGGCGGGCAAGGCGGTTGCCGTCGGTCAGCCGAAGAGCGGCAGCCGGCCGGCGCGCCGGACCGGCGGCTTCGGCAGGAGGAGCGGGAGGACGGCGCTCGCGAGCCCGAGGAGCGCCATCGCGGCGAGCACGCTGTCGAGGCCGGCGTAGCTCGAGCCGAGCGCGACCCCGACCAGGAGCGGCCCGACGACGCCCCCGCCCGAGGCGCCGAGGCCGAAGACCAGCGCGTTGGCGAGCGAGGAGGGGCCGCCCGGCACGTAGTCGCCGGCGAGCGACATGAGGAGGGGGAACGCCGAGAAGGTGCAGAAGCCGAAGCCGGCGAGCAGCAGGTAGGCGATCGGCCCGCTCACCGCCAGGTAGCCGAGGAAGCTCAGCCCCGAACCGGCGGTGCTCGCGGCGAGCAGCGCCCGCCGGGGCACCCGGTCGGCGAGGAGGCCGAAGACCGGCTGGCCGACGATCGCGGCGGCGAACATCCCGGTGAGGGCGAACCCGAGCGACGGGGAGATGCCGGTCCCCCGGGCGAGGGCGATCTCGGTCGGCACCCAGGCCACGAGCGCCTGCGTCGCGATCGAGCGGACGAACCCCACGGCCGTCAGGAGCACGATCCCCCGGGTCACCGCCGCCCGGGCCGGGATCCGCGGCCGGCCGCCGGCGCCCCCGCCGGGCCGGGGGAAGATCCCCCGGGCAAACCCGACCGCGACGACCGCCCCGGCCGCGACCGCGAGGCCGCTGTAGAGCCCGAGCGCCCCATCCTCGGTGAGCCCGGCGGCGAGGAGGAAGAGGAGCGCCGGGTAGGCGGCGCGCCCGATGCTGCCGAAGCTGCCGTTGATGCCGAGCGCGGTCCCCCGCTGCTCGGGCGGGAACCCGGCCTGGAGGACCGCGGCGCCCAGGGGGTGGTAGAACGCCGACCCGAAGCCCGAGAGCACCGCCGCGCCCCCCGCGACCAGGAGGAGGGCGGGCCCGGTGGCGACGGCCACGGCGAGGAAGAAGAGCGCGAGGCCGCCGCCGACGAGGACGAGCCCCGGGCCGATCCAGCGGGCCGGCGGCCCGAACCGGTCGGCCATCGCCCCGACGAGCGGGCTGCCGAGCGCCGCGCTCGCGTAGAAGAGGGCGAGCACCGCCGCGATGGCGATCGCGCTGACCCCCGAGCGGGCGGCGAGGATCGCCGCGAGGAGGGGGACCAGGAAGGTCGAGCCGTCGTTGATGAAATGGCCGAGCGAGGTGAAGGCGAGGAGCCGGCGGCGGGTCCCGGGCGAAGGGGTCGGCCGGGCCTCGTCGAGCATGGGCGGGCCGGCCCAGGCCGAGCGGTCTAGTTGAGGTCTCGGGGCCCGGCGAGGCATCGCCGCCGTTTTGGGGCGGCCCGGCCTTCCCCGGCATGGGCCGGCTCTCGGGATCGGTGATCCTCGTCACGGGGGGCTCCCGGGGGATCGGGCGGGCGATCGCGCTCGAGCTCGGGCGGGCGGGGGCGACGGTCGTCGTCCACTACCGGGCCCGGGCCGACGCGGCGCGCGCGGTCGTCGCGGGGATCCGGTCGGCGGGAGGCACGGCGTCGGCGCTTTCGGCCGACCTGAACCGGCCGACGGCCGCCGCGGAGCTGGTCCAAGCGGCCGTCCGGGAGCACGGCCGGCTCACCGGCGTCGTCACGTCGGCCGGCGTCTACCGGGGGGACCCGATCCCGGCGATCGGCCCCGCCGAGTGGGAGGAACCGTTGCGCGTCGACCTCGAGGGCAGCTTCCGGACCGTCCAGGCGGCCCGGCCCTATCTCGCCCGATCGCCCGGGGCGGCGGTCGTGACCGTCTCGAGCGTCCTCGGCGCCCACGCGGCCGCGGGCGGGATCCCGTACCAGGCCGCGAAGGCCGGCATCGAGCAGATGACCCGGGCGCTCGCGCTGGAACTCGCCCCCCGGATCCGGGTCAATTCGGTCGCCCCGGGGTTCATCCGGACCGACCTCAACCGGGGCGGTCACGAAGACCCGGAGTACTTCCAAGCGGTCCGCGCGGCGACCCCGCTCGGCCGGTGGGGGGAACCGGAGGAGATCGCACCGGCGGTCGCCTTCCTGCTGAGCCCGGCGGCGTCGGGGATCACCGGGGCGGTGCTCGCGATCGACGGGGGGATTGCGCTTTGAAACGCGTCGCGGCCCGCCTTGCCGACCGCCCGAGGACCGTCCTCATCGCCGGCGGGGCGGGCGAGCTCGCCGAGGCGTGCGCCCGACGCTTCGAGGCGGAAGGCGCCGTCGTCCTCGGGGAGCGCGTGGGTCCGATGGGACCGATCCCCGAACGGCTCGACGGGCTCGTGGCGATCGCCTCGGCCGACCCGGAGGGACCCGCCGGGACGCCCGGGGAGGCGGCCCGGCTCGGCCGGGCGACGGCCGCGCTCGACACCCTCCTTACGGCGGCGCATCCGGCGCTCGACCGGGCCGGCGGGGCGGTGGTGGTCGTCGTCCCGGGGATCGGGCCGGCGGGATCGGGGGCCGATCCGGTCCCTGCGATCCTGGCGGCCGCCGGGGCCGCGCTCGTCCGGTACCGGGCGGTCGATTGGGCGCCCCGGGTCCGGGTCAACCTGGTCCCGGCGGCCGGCGCCCGACCCTCGCCGCTCGGGACCGGGCCGGTGCGCCCCGAGGAGATCGCCGAGGCGGTCTACTTCCTCGCCGGGGAGGGGGCCCGGTTCATCACCGGCGCGACGCTGCCCGTCGACCGGGGCGCCGGCCTCTACTGGACGATGGGCGGCGCGGGCGACGGGAGCGGGGCGTCGGCGGACGGCGAGGGCGGGACGCCAAACACTAAATAGATAGAGTCGGTGGAAGCCGCGCAGGTGAGCCGGGATGGTTCAGGTCGACATTGAATTGGCCAAGTGCACGGGTTGCGCCCACTGCCGCGACGTCTGCCCGGTGAATGTGTTCGAACTCAAGCCCCAGGACCAGTTCCCGGACCTGGTCGATGATCCGGGGGTGGCGGCCAAGTTCCAGTTCCGCGGCGAGAAGTCGGTCGCGGTCAACGGCCCGGAGTGCATCGTCTGCGAGGCGTGCCTCTTCGAGTGCGAAGGCGAATGCATCCTCATCACCGACGATGAGGGGCACGTCCACCACTCGACCTACAAGTAGCGCCTCCCGGCCCCCCGGTCGGCCTCGGTCCCGGTTCCGTCAGAGCAGGCGTTAAATAGCCGGTTTCCCCGCCGGAGCGGCCGTGCCCGATTCGACCCTTCCAGCCGGAGAGACGGTGGTGCTTGGCGAGCGGGAGCTCGCCATCGGATTCCGCCTCATCGGCCTCTCCCGGGTCGTCGAAGTCACGCCCGAGACCGCCGGCGCCGAGTTCCAGCGGGTCATGAACGACGGGTCCGTGAGCCTGGTGATCGCCAGCCAGTCGATCCGGCCCCGCCTCACCGATCCCCAACGGGCGGCCGCCGACGCCTCGCTGAACCCCCTCGTCGTCTTCGTCCCGACCCCCCACGGGGACTTCGAGGTGGAAAGCATCGAGGCGCTCGCGAAGCGGGTGCTGGGTGTGTCGCTGGTGCCGTCGTAGGAGTCACGAATCATGGGAAGCGTAGCACGCGTGTCGGGTCCGGTCGTCATCGCCGAAGGATTGGAGAACGCCAAGATGTTCGATGTCGTCCGGGTCGGGTCGCTCGGCCTGGTCGGCGAGATCATCCGATTGGTCGGCGGGACCGCCACGGTCCAGGTCTACGAGGACACGACCGGCGTGCGCCCGGGCGATCCGATCGAGACCACCGGCCAGGCGCTTTCGGTCGAGCTCGGTCCCGGCCTCCTGAAGTCGATCTACGACGGGGTCCAGCGGCCGCTCGATGTCCTCAAGCAGAACCTCGGGGACTTCATCACCCGGGGGTTCGTCGCCCCGGCGCTCAACGAGACCACCCGCTGGGAGTTCACCCCGACGGCCGCGGTCGGATCGAAGGTCGGCCCCGGCGCGATCCTCGGGACCGTCCAGGAGACCCCGCTCATCCTGCACAAGATCATGGTCCCCCCGGGCGTCGAGGGCACCCTCGAGGCGCTGCGCGCCGGATCGTTCACGATCCGCGAGGAGATCGGGGCGATCCAGGGACCGAGCGGCCGGGTGCCGCTCTTCCTCGCCCAGAAGTGGGTCGTCCGGGTCCCCCGCCCCGTGCGGGAGAAGCTCGCCCCCGGGATCCCGCTCATCACCGGGCAGCGGGTCATCGACACCTTCTTCCCCGTCGCGAAGGGCGGGACCGCCTGCATTCCCGGCCCGTTCGGCTCGGGCAAGACGGTCACCCAGCAGCAGCTCGCGAAGTGGTCCGACTCCGATGTCGTCGTCTACGTCGGATGCGGCGAGCGCGGCAACGAGATGACCGAGGTGCTCGCGACCTTCCCGAGCCTCCAGGACCCCAAGTCGAAGCGGCCGCTCATGGAGCGGACGATCCTCATCGCCAACACCTCGAACATGCCGGTCGCCGCCCGGGAGGCGAGCGTCTACACGGGCATCACGATCGCCGAGTACTACCGGGACATGGGCTATGACGTGGCGCTCATGGCCGACTCGACGAGCCGCTGGGCCGAGGCGATGCGCGAGATCTCCGGCCGGCTCGAGGAGATGCCCGGGGAGGAGGGCTACCCGGCCTACCTGGGCCGGCGGGTCGCCGAGTTCTACGAGCGGGCCGGCCGCGTCATCACCCTCTCCCCGGAGGGCCGCACCGGATCGGTCACGGTCGTCGGCGCCGTGTCCCCGCCGGGCGGGGACTTCTCCGAACCGGTGAGCCAGAACACCCTCCGTGTCGCCCGGGTCTTCTGGGCGCTGGACGCCTCCCTGGCCTCCCGCCGGCACTTCCCCTCGATCAACTGGCTGCAGAGCTACTCGCTCTACGCGGGCGACCTGGAACCGTACTATCAGGCCCAGGTCGCGAAGGAGTTCGGGAACCTCCGCCAGAAGGCGCTCGAGACCCTCCAGAAGGAGGCCGAACTCCAGGAGATCGTCCAGCTGGTCGGCGTCGATGCGCTGCCCGAGCGGGAGAAGGGGATCCTCGACGTCGCGCGGATGCTCCGGGAGGATTACCTCCAGCAGAGCGCCTACGACGATGTCGACACCTACACCTCGATCACCAAGCAGTACCGCATGCTCCGGGCCATCCTCGGCTTCGGGGACCGGGAACAGGAGGCGATCGGCAAGGGCGCGAGCGTCACCCAGCTCCAGGGGCTGCCGGTCCGCCAGAAGCTCTCCCGAATGAAGTGGATCCCCGAGGCCGATCTCAAGGCCCAGTTCGACGCCGTCGAGAACGAGATGCGCGACTCGGTCCAGACGCTGACCGCCGCCTCGGGAGGCGCCTGATGGCGGCCGGTGGGGCCACCCCCCCGAAGGACCGGGCCGTGCCGATCGAGTACCGCACGATCGACCGGGTCTCGGGTCCGCTGCTCTTCGTCCGCGACGTCGCCAACGCGGCCTACGGGGAGATCGTCGAGATCCAGCTCCCGAACGGGGAGCGCCGCCAGGGCCAGGTGCTCGACTCCCGCAAGGGGCTCGCCATCGTGCAGGTCTTCGGGGCGACGATGGGCATGAACGTCGAGCAGACCAGCGTGAAGTTCCTGGGCGAGGTCGCCCAGCTGCCGGTCTCCGACGAGCTCCTCGGCCGGGTCTTCAACGGGCTCGGCGAACCGCGCGACGGCGGCCCGAAGATCGCGAGCGAGCAGCGGCTCGAGATCGTCGGCAACTCGATGAACCCGTACTCCCGGGAGGAGCCGAGCGAGTTCATCCAGACGGGGATCTCCAGCATCGACGTGATGAACACCCTCGTCCGGGGGCAGAAGCTCCCGATCTTCTCGGGCGCGGGACTCCCGCACAACCAGATCGCCGCCCAGCTGGTGCGCCAGGCGAAGCTTAGGGACTCGTCGGAGAACTTCGCGGTGGTCTTCGCCGCCCTCGGGATCACCAGCGAGGAGGCCAACTTTTTCCTGAAGGAGTTCGAGTCGACCGGGGCGCTCGAACGCGCGGTCGTCTTCCTGAACCTCTCGAGCGACCCGTCGATGGAACGGGTCATCACGCCGCGGATGGCGCTCACCGCCGCCGAGTTCCTCGCCTACGAGCGGGACATGCACATCCTGGTCATCCTGACCGACATGACCAACTACTGCGAGGCGCTCCGCGAGGTCGCCTCGGCGCGGGAGGAGGTGCCGGGCCGCCGCGGCTACCCCGGGTACATGTACACCGATCTCGCCACGATCTACGAGCGGGCCGGCAAGATCCACGGCCGCAAGGGCTCGATCACCCAGATCCCGATCCTCACCATGCCGGCGGACGATGTCACCCACCCGATCCCCGACCTCACCGGGTACATCACCGAGGGGCAGATCTACGTCAGCCGGGACCTCCAGCGCCGGGGCGTCTACCCCCCGATCGATGTGCTGCCGTCCCTGAGCCGGCTCATGAACCAGGGGATCGGCAAGGGCCGCACCCGGGACGACCACCGGGGCGTCACCGACCAGCTCTTCGCCGCCTACGCGACCGGCAAAGACCAGCGGGCCCTCTCGGCGATCGTCGGCGAGGAGTCGCTCACCCCGATCGACCGGATCTACCTCAAGGTCGCCGACCGGTTCGAGGCCGAGTTCGTGAACCAGCGGCCCGACGAGGACCGGACGATCGACCAGAGCCTCGCGATCGCCTGGGACATCCTCTCCGACCTCCCCGACTCCGAGCTCAAGCGGATCAAGCCGGAGTTCATCCAGAAGTACCGGGTCGCGCGGGCCGCCCGCCCGTAGGCGCCGGTCGGGAGCACGTCGGTGGTCGCCGTCGAGAACGTCCGCCCCACCCGCCTCGAGCTGCTGCGGACGCGTCGGCGGATCGTGCTGGCGCGCCGGGGGCTCAACCTGCTCAAGCTCAAGCGCTCCGCCCTGATCGTCGAGTTCTTCGCCCTCTCCAAGGAGGCGATGCGGCTGCGCGGGGACCTCAAGCAGCGCGTCGCCCGGGGCTACGAGTCGATCCGGCTCGCCGAGATGATGGAGGGCCCGACCCGGCTCGAGAACATCTCGCTGCTCCTGCCGACGGTGCGCCCGGTCGCGGTCACGACGAAGAACGTGATGGGCGTGAAGACCCCGAGGGTCGACCGCGGAGGCTACCGGGCCGTCGACCCCGAGGCGCTCCTCGACCTGCCGACCTCGATCCACGAGTCGCTGAGGCACTTCCAGGGGATCTACGAGGTCGTCCTCGACATCGCCGAGAAGGAGAACGCGCTGCGCCGGCTCCTCCAGGAGATCGAGAAGACCAAGCGCCGGGCGAGCGCGATCGAGAACATGCTCATCCCCCGGCTGCTCGCGACCGTCCAGATGATCAAGTTCCGGTTCGACGAGCTCGAACGGGACTCGTTCAGCATGCTCAAGACGGTGAAGCGGAAGATGAGCGAGGAGGAGGCGACGGCCCTTGCCGGATAGCCCGAACCTCGCCGGCCGGGCCGCGGTCCGGCGGTTCCGCTACCTGAGCGCCGGGCTCTGGGCCCTGCGGATCGGCGTCATCGTGACGGTCCTCTACCTGGTGCTGCGCACCGTCGGGGGGGTACCGTAAGATGAGCGAACCAACACCGCCGCCCGGGAGCCCGAACCCGTCCGTCGAGACCCTGAAGCGGATCCAGATGGAGGAGCAGAGCTGGGCCGAGCGGATCGAGAAGGCCCGGGCCGACGCCGCCGCGGCGCTCGAGCGGCTCCGGCAGGAGACCGAGGCGGTCGTCCACGCCGCCCGCCAGGAGGCGGACCGGGAGCGGGAGAACCAGCTCCAGGCCGCCCGCACGGCGAGCGCGGCCGAGGCCGAGAAGATCCGCGCCGACGGCGAGCGCGCCGCCGCCGAGGCCGCCCAGGGCGGCCGCCGGGTCGCCGACCGGCGCACCGAGATCCTGGCGGCGGTCTTCGGCGACCTGAACGCCTAGATCGGGGGAGGGTCACGGCGATGGGGATCCTGCGGCCCGCGAAGATGGAGAAGATCGGCATCGCCGGTCTCCAGTCGGACCGCGAGGCGATCCTCACGCTCCTCCACGACCTGGGCATCGCCCAGGTCGAACCGCTCTCCGCCGACGCGCTCCACTACCTCACGCCCGAGCGCCCCTCCGAGCCGCAGCGCCGGATCGGCGAGGCCCTGCTGAGGTTCCGCGGGCTCAAGAGCGCCCTCCCCCAGGTCCGGGTGCCCAAGCGCCGCCGGTTCCACAATCTCGAGGAGGTCCTGGCGCTCGCCGCCTCGGTGACGATCGACGACGAGGTCGCCCGGCTGCGGCGCGAGGAGGACCGGCTCGCGACCGAGCGCAAGGCGGCCGAGGACGACCTCGAGATCCTGCGGAAGATACCGTTCTACACCGACCGGCTGAGCTATCTCACCTCGGCGTCGGTGGTGAGCTTCTTCGTCGAGGGACCGCCGGAGGCGTGGGACGACCTGCGGGCCCGACTCGGGGAGACCGACGCCCAGTACCTCATGGGCGCGGCCGACCCGAAACGGGTCCGCGCCATCGTCAGCGTCCGGGCCAACGCCGCCGACGCCCTGAACCGGCTGGTCCAGGGCCCGGGCCTCAAGCTGGTCGCGCTGCCCCGCGGTTCGGAGACCCCGATCACGGAGGCGGCGCAGCGCGAGGCGCGGGTGACGGCGATCGACGCCCGGCTCTCGGAGATCCACGCCCGGCTCGGCGAGATCGCCCGGGACCAGTTCGCGACCGTCGCCGCCGTCGAGGAGGCGCTCACGATCGAGAACCGCAAGGCCGAGGTCTATGCGAAGCTCGGGGTCGGCCGGGAGAGCTTCGCGCTCGAGGCGTGGATCCCGCAGCGGGACCGGGCCCACCTCGCCCGCGACCTCGACCGGGTGAGCGGGGGCCGGGCGGTCCTCACCACCATCCCCACCCGGGACCCGCCGCCGACGCTCATGGACAACCCCCGGGGGGTCCGGGGCTTCGAGTTCTTCGTCCGGTTCTACTCCCTCCCCCAGGCCGGGGAGTGGGACCCGACCTTCGTCTTCGCGATCATCTTCCCGATCTTCTTCGGCCTCATGCTCGGCGACTGGGGCTACGGGGTCGCGATCCTCCTCATCTGCCTCTGGATGATCCGGGGCTTTCCGGGCGCCCGGTACCTGCCGAAGTTCGGCCGCAACTTCGTCAAGATGATCATGGGGCCGAATGCGATGCGCCAGCTCGCCTGGGCCCTGCTCCCGGGCTGCGGCGTGGCGATCGGCCTCGGACTCTACTGGGACGAGTTCTTCGGCTACCCGCTCTTCCACAACCTCTTCGGCTACACCCCGGCGATCACCCCGCTCGTCAACGTCGGACTCCTCCTCCTCATCGCCGGCTACATCGGCCTCGGCATGATCACCCTCGGCTTCCTCTTCGGCGCCCTCCACGAGCACTTCATCGGACACAACCGGGGGGCCCTCGGCAAGGTGGGGGGGATCCTCTTCGCCTGGGGGATCGCCTTCTTCGGCCTCGCGGTGATCCGCCACCAGATCAACTTCTCGACGAACCCCTTGGTCTACCTCTACCTGGGGCTCTTGGTCGGCGGGATCGCGCTCCTCTTCGTCGCCGAGGGGCCGATGGGGCTCATGGGGATCATGGAGATCGTGAGCCACATCCTGTCGTACACCCGGCTCATCGGGATCCTGCTCGCCTCGGTCATCCTGGCCGTGATCTTCAACGTCATCGCGGCCGGCCTGTTCCACCGG
>JAJYWS010000060.1:0-4930 GCA_021791335.1 Thermoplasmata archaeon | reverse complement strand
GGGGCTCATGGGGATCATGGAGATCGTGAGCCACATCCTGTCGTACACCCGGCTCATCGGGATCCTGCTCGCCTCGGTCATCCTGGCCGTGATCTTCAACGTCATCGCGGCCGGCCTGTTCCACCGGTCGGGATCGCTCTTGGCGACCCCCCTCTTCATCGTCCTGGGGCTCATCGTCCTGCTGGTCGGCCAGTCGTTCAACACGATCCTCGGGGTCTTCGAGCCGGGGATCCAGGGCGCCCGGCTGATCTTCGTCGAACACTTCTCGAAGTACTACCACGGCAACGGCCGGGGATTCACGCCGCTGCGATCGAACCGGCAGTACACCGATCCGACCGACGATCCGTCGGCCCCCGCCGCCCCGTAGGACCGACCCCGGAACCGGGGACCCGTTTCGGTCCGCGACGCTCTTTCGGCCCACGAGGCAGGTTCCAATCCCCGGGGGGTGGGCTTCGGGTCGATCCTCTTGAGGTGGGCGACATCCGCCCTGGCGAGCGATGGGGGCCTCGATGAGTCGACGCTTGTGAGCCCGGGGGCAAAGTCAATCCCCCCCCGTTGGCTGGGAGGACACCATCGAGCCCGTGAGGATTCCGGCGGCGAGTCCCCCCCAAGATCACCGACGGGCGCCGGTCGGCGATGCCGGGGAGATTACCGTGGTCCCCGGGCGTAGACCGTGACCGCAGCGATGAGGAGTGCGCCGTCCGCCTTGGGGGTACCCTACTTCAGTCGCTCAGCCGGATGCGAAGTTGCAGCAGCAGGAAGGGCCCGATGGCCCAAGCGGTCCCGGCGAGTGCGAGGACTCCGGGGGAGAGTCCAGGCGATGGAGGGGTCAGGGCCGACAGGATGGTGGCCCCGAAAGCGTACAGCGGGTTCAGATAGGCGATGGGGGGCGTCGGGGTGCCCGAGCCGGCACTGAAGCGCATCAGCACGGAGGGCCATAGGCCAATCAACAGCAGGTAGGTTCCGATCGCGACCGTCATGAAGACGGTCACGGAGCGCGACAGGTGGGGGACCAGATAGAGGAGCCCGATCGTGAACCCGACCGCGACCACACCCGCGAGGAAGTAGGCGACGACGACGACCGGCAGCAGGTAGTAGCCCACGAGCCACTCCCCGAGCAGATCCGAGAGGGCCAGCCAGGCCGCCAACATGGCGCACAGGGCCGCGGTCGTAGCCAGGAACCGGGATGAGGCGAGCCAGCCGCGCGTCACCGGCTGAGCGATGGTCGATTCGAGCACCCCGGTGAGCCGGTCCCCGGCGTAGGTCGAATAGGCCGCCGCAACGGCCAACAAGGGAAACAGCAAGGTCATCAGAATGGCGGACGGAAGAAATGCGCTATAACTGACGGACTCGGTCACGTACAGGATCAGCTGGGCGGTCGGGACGCTGGAATCGAGGAGGAGGAGCTTTCCCGCCGACGAGAACACCTCGACCTGAACGTTGTAGTATTGCGACGTATGGTTCACGGGAATGGAGAGGGAGAAGAACTGGGACGAAGATGTCATGCGACCCAACGGTCGCATGGCCGAAGGGGGCAACGGCGTGGGGGACGGGGTGCGGGACGAATTGAACAGCGTGTAGAATACCGGACAGCCGGAGGGGCAGGCGTTCGGGGCGTACGGGTAGTAGATGAGCAGCCCCACCGCTCCGGAAAATCCGGTCTGGGGCATGATCGGCTGGACAGGGCCGTCCAGAATGGGGACCAGAGCCCCCACCGTCCACGCCTCGAGCTGGAAGGTCCCGTTGGGGGGAGAGCCCGACCAAAACGGTGGGTTGAGCCCCTGGGGGCCCGCCAAAAACGACGCCCGGTAGACGCCCCGCGGCAGCGGAAGCTCCAGTTTGAGGTTCCCGTGGCCGTTCGTCGCCCCGGTCGCTTCGGCCAGGATGGGGAACGGCGGACCGCCCCCGCCGGTCGTATTGTAGACCGTAATCTGGAACTCGACTCCGGCGAGGGAGCCACCATATCCGTCATGCGCATGGAACTGGAGGAGATACTCGCCCCCCAGGTACTCGGCCATCGCCATGTAGCCCCGGGGCAGGGTCGGGAGAGCGCCGGAGACTTCCCAAGCGGCCGCCGGGGCGACCACCAACCCCGTGACCACGGCGGCCAGCAGGGTCCGGCGCAGCCAGGTCTGCCGGATCAGGTACCCCACGCTGCGGGGAATCCGCGGTCCCCGACTCACGGGGCCCCTCCTTGATGCTTCCGGTCGAAGTTCTCGATCAGGTCGAAGAAGACATCCTCGAGGTGGGGGGGTTCCAGCGCCAGCTCGCGGACGCGATAGCCCCTTCGGGTCAGTTCGGCATTGATCTCGTCGGCTTCGGCCGAGGGTTCGGCGAGCCAGACCGTCGTGCCCTCCCGCATCGGGGTGCCTCGGGTGGCCAGATAGGCCATCGCCGCCTCATCCAAATTTCGGACCGTGATTCGAAGGACTTGGGAGTCCAGACCCGAAACCTCCCGCTGGGTCATGAGTCGGATCAGCCGCCCCCGGTGGACGATCGCGACCCGGTCCGCCAACTGCTGAACCTCGCTCAGAAGGTGAGTCGAGAGGAGGACCGACTTACCCTCCTTCCGCCACTGGAGCAGGAGCTTCCGCATCAATGAGATCCCCTCGGGGTCCAGCCCGTTGAGGACCTCGTCCAACAGCAGCACCTCAGGGTCCCCGACCATGGCGACCGCGAGGGCCAACCGCTTCTTCATCCCCTGGGAAAATGTCCGAAACCGCTTCCGCTTCGCCTCCTCGAGACCCACCAGATCCAGGAGCTCCCGGCAATGGCGCGTGGCTTCCCGGCCGGAGAGTCCCCGGAACCCGGCATAGTACCGAAGTTGGTCGATCGCCCGGTCCATGGGCTCGAGGGTGGGAAACTCCGCGACCCACCCGAGGTGGCGGGAGGCTTCCGCCTTCTCCTTCACGATGTCGAAGCCGGCCACAGACACCGTTCCCCGGCTGGGGTAGATCACCCCCGCCGCCACCCGGATCGCGGTGGTCTTCCCGGCCCCGTTGAGACCGACCAGCCCGAGAATCTCGGACCGGCCGACCGCCATCGAAAGGTTCTCGATCGAAGGGGAAGAAGCGCCGGGATACACCTTGGTGAGGCGGGAAAAGATGAGCGGTGATCCCTCATCAAGGGAGCTCGAAGACTCTGGGAAACCCTCGTGCCCTCCCATGTAGCTCCCTTCCGTCACGTTAAGCCACGTCCAGTTCCATCAATCTAACTGGGCAATTGGCCAAAACTGCTTGAAGGTCAGGTGCCGGGTCGCGAGATCTGGATTTTGGTATGATAGTAAAACCAGCCCTCGTCTCCGGTCAGTCCCCTTCTCGTTATCGGGGTGATTGAACAGCCACGCTGCCGAGCCATAGAGAGGATGGCTTCGTACGCCTCTGGTGTAAGAAGTCCGGATTCGGGAATCCGCGAGGGGATAACCCAGGTAACGAAAAATCGATGATCTCCGGTGTCCAGCCAGAGTGTCTTCGACATGAACGGGTCATGAGGGACGGCCCGGAAGTCCCGGAGCGTTAATGAAAATGAAGGGCCATCCCAACGAAGAGAATAGTGTTGCTTGGGATTCTCATAGATGAGTTCAACAGCCTGCTGCGAGAGGCGAAGTCGGGTTGGGGGGGGACCGCCTTGAAACACTGCACGGCAGGCAGTAATGGTCGATAGATAGGCAACGGTCAAGAAGAGAGTGAGGGCAGCTATGGCGTAGGGCGAAGAATCGGCATAGTCACGAAGGGTGGCAAACAGCCCCACCAAGGTCAGAGCCATTAGGAAAACGAAGAGTCCCCAGAGTATCCGCCGTGTACTCCGGTCTGACTTCGCTTGCTCATGCCACAGGGGGGACATCAGATCGAACTCGACAGGTTGACCCTCCATCTGCCCTCACAACCCAGAGAGAATCTTGTGAATTGAAATGCCCCGTCCCACCGAGCCCACCGGAGCAACAATATTTGCCATTGGCTTCCAGGGCCCCGCGGTCAAGAAACCAAGGAACGTATGGAGATTCCCGAGCCGCTGCCTGAGATAAAGGCTCCATTGATGACCGGATAGATCGGAACCTGATCTCAACGGCGTGTCCTGAGTAATTGCGCATAGGCGACGCAATGTCTCCCCCCTACTCGCTCGTCCCCGTACGTCCCTTCCACGACGTCCGTGACATCAGCGAGTTTCGGGAAGTACCGATTGTAAGCGCACCGTCGTCGAGTCAGCTTTCAAACACGCTCTATAGGATTCAGCTGCGGAGTGGCCGCCGGTAGGAAGGAAAGATTGAACCGGAGCGCCACAACCCAGTGCTCTGCCTTGTGCATCCGCGAGGGATGATACTGGGCATCGTCGCGGTTCACCACCCCCGTCGTGGGCCTCCGGTGCTCGGGCAATGGAACTGATGGTGGAACGTCGGGCGGGTGACATTGTCGAACATCCCCTCCTCCCGTCGATCGATCATCTTCCCACCCCGCAATCGAACGGCCCCGAACAACCCGTACAGGAACCCGCTACCGCCGGACTGGAAGGAGCGGTTGAAGCGAAGGGCCCATCGGTCTACAGTCTCCCGGACCCGGGACGGGTGACAGAGAGTTCTCCCGGTCCGAGGGGGAGGCCTCCGCTGGGAGAACGGTTCACCCAGTTCATGCGACGGAAGGTCCGAAGTCGACGAAGTCGGGGGGAGTATCGGTGGCGGAAGATGAGCGTGGAACCGGTGTTCGGGCAGATCAAGCAGGGACGGGGGTTACGGCAGTTCCTCCTCCGAGGGAAGGAAAAGGTCTGAGCGGAGTGGAAGCTCGGGTGCCTGACCCATGACCTGAGGAAGCTGCACGCGGCGGGTCTTGGCTAAGGTCGGCGAAAGGCGAGGCGTTCGGGAGGGTCCCGATAACCGGAGCGGAGGAGCCGCACCCCGCACCGCGCAACGAGTGAGACCGGGACCCCAGTAAGAGTG
>JAJYWS010000015.1 GCA_021791335.1 Thermoplasmata archaeon | reverse complement strand
GTCAGGGCGTCGTGGATCGAGCGGGCCGGGTGGTCCTGGGGCATGAACAGCGCGTCGGCGTTCCAGAATTCGGTCTCGAGCAGCGGCCCCTCCGCCTGCTGGAAGCCGAGCCCCACCAGGATCTCCTCGAACTCCTCGAGCCAGGCGGCGTACGGATGCGGGCGGGGGGAGAGCCGGTGCGGGGGCGACGAACGGACGTCATACGGCCGGAATCTGAGCTCCCGCCAGCGTCCGCCCCGGAGCAGGTCGGGGGTCAGGGCCCCCACCTGATGCTCGAACGCCTCCAGCGACAACCGCCGGCCCTCCTCCGTCGCCGTCCACCGCTTCATCGTGCGGTGCTCGGTCTGGACCAGCCCGCGTCGTTCCAGTTGGCGGAACGTCGTCGGATCGTCGACCGGCTCGGACCGTTCGAGGGCCTCCAGCACCGCTTCCTCGGGCAGGCGGGCCGGCCCCGGGCCGGCGTCGGCGTTGAGCCGCAGCGGGGAGGTGCCCTCCAGGTAGCCGGCCCGACGGAGCCGACCGATCGCGGCCGATCGCTCCTCCGCGGAGAATCCGGCCGCCTCAAGGTCGGTGATGGGGAGACCTGCTGGCCCCACGGTCCGGAGCAGATCGAGCAGCCGACGCTCGGGGAGACGGTCCGCGAGGGCGGCCCGGCCCCGGGGGGTGAGGGACGGCTCGGACCGGTGCAGCTCCTCCACGGCCGCGAGCCGTTTCGAACGGAGCCGCTGGAGGGCGCCCCGGATCTGGTCCGGGGGAAGGCCGGTCAGGCTCGGGAGCGCCTCCTCCTCGACGGCCATCGACCCGGCGGCTTGGAGCGCTCGGAGGACCGAGAGCTCGGGGCCGGCGATCGCGAGGGCCGTTCCCTCCGGGTCGGACGCCGGGCCGCTCACGCCGCTCGGGAGTGCCCCAAAGGAATAACAGTTTCCGAGACCCCGGTCGGGGCTCCTCGGCCGGAGGGCTATCGGACCCGGATCGGGGCGGTGTACCCGGCCGCGAGGTGAAACGGTTCGCTCCCCCCGAGCGGGTCCGGCCGTGACGCGTACGGCGCCTCACCGCGCCGGCGGGCCAGGTAGGCATCGATCGCCTGCGCCGCCTCCATCGCGCTCCCCATCGCGTAGACGACCGACCGGCCACCGGCCGCGAACACGCCCTCAACCGCGGTCGCGAACCCCGGGTTCGGCCCTTCCGGCCAACCCTGGGGGGTCAGGTGGAGTCCCAGCCCGGCGTCCCAGCCCTCCAGATCGGCTTTCTGACCGACCGCCACGATGACGGTATCGCAGGGGAGGGTGGTTTCCGAACCGGCCACCGGGAGAAGCTCCCGACGTCCGGCCGGATCCGCCGGCCCGAACTCCACGGAGTGAACCGTCAATCCGGTCACCCGCTCCGACCCCTCGATCCGGACCGGTGCCCGGTGGAAGAGGAACGTGATCCCCTCCGCCTCGGCCTCCCGGATCTCGTCGGGATCGGCCGGCATCTCCTCCCGGCCCCGCCGGTAGACCAAGGTGACCGACCCTCCCGAGGAGAGCCGGAGGGCCGTGCGGACCGAGTCCATCGCCACATCGCCTCCGCCGACGACGAGAATCCGGCGCCCGAGGGGGACCGCTTCGCCCCGCCGGACCCTCCGAAGGAACCCGAGCGCCGGGAGCACGCCGGGGAGCCCCTCCCCGGGAATCTGGAGGGTGCGGTGCAGCGAGGTTCCGATGCCGAGGAAGACCGCCTGATAGCCCTCCGCCTTCAACTGTTCCAGGGAGAGCTGGCGTCCGGCCTTGACCCCCTCGACAAAGGTGACGTCCAGATCCCGGAACCGCGCCCGGTCGGCCTCGAGGTCCCGGTCGGTCATCCGGTAGGCCGGGATCGTCTCCATCAGCCCGCCCACCTGGGGCTGCTCCTCGATGACCGTGACCGAATAGCCCCGGACTCCGAGCTCCCACGCCATCATGATCCCGGCCGGGCCCGCCCCGACCACCGCCACCCGCTGGTGCTTGGGGCGGGAGGGCACGTAAGCCACATCCCGACCAAACTCCAAGGCCGCCCGCTTGAGTTGCCGGATGGCGATGGGGACGCCCTTCTTCTTCACCACGCAGGCCTCCTCGCAGTAATGGTAGCAGACGCGGCTCAGGCAGTTGGCGAGGGGATTCTCCCGAATGGTCACCCGGGCGGCGCCGTCGAAGTCGCGGGCGGCGATGAGCCGGATGTACTCCCGACAGTCCTGGGAGATCGGGCACGCCTCGACGCACCAGGGTCGTCGGCACTGGATGCACCGTTGGGCCTCCAGGACCGCCTCCTCCTTGGAGTACCCGTGGAGGACTTCCCGAAAGTCGACGATCCGCTCACGGACCGGCGCTTCGGGAACCGGCACCCGGACGGGGTTGAGGCGGGGCGGGGTCCGAGTGGCCTTGGGGGGTATGGCGGATTCGGGGTCGCTCATCGGGCCCCCCGACAAGCCCGCCGAACCCCTTAACGCCGGTGCCTGAACCCCATGGCACAAAGGGATATGCGCCGCCGGGCTAAGGCCCCAAGCCGCGGGAGGCGAACGAAGGGCATGGTATTGGACTCCCTGGGAAAATCCCTGCGGGGCGTGCTCCAGAAGATCGCCCGGGGCTCGACCGTGGACGACGCCCTCCTCAACGAGGTGGTCCGGGACATCCAGCGGGCCCTCCTCCAAGCTGACGTCAACGTCCAGTTGGCGCTCGACCTCACGCAGCGGGTCCGCCGGCGGGCCACCCAGGAGAAGCCCCCCGCCGGGGCGAGCCTGCGGGACTTCCTGGTCCGGATCATCTATGAGGAGATCCGGGGCATTCTGGGGAAGGACGGGGTCTTTGAGCTCCGACCCCGACGTATCCTACTCACGGGTCTCTTCGGACAAGGCAAGACCACGACGGCGGGCAAGCTCGCCCGCCACTTCCAGAAGAAAGGCGTCCGGGTCGGTCTGGTGGCCGCCGATGTGCACCGTCCCGCCGCCATCGACCAGCTCCAGCAGTTGGCGCAGCGGGTCGGATGCGAGTTCTTTGCCGACCGGAGCGAGCCGCGGGCCGAGAAGGTGGTCGAACGGGCCCTCGCGACCTTCCCGCCCCACCTGGCGGTCATTGTCGACACGGCCGGACGGAGCGGAATCGACACCGAACTCATCGAAGAGCTTCAGAGGGTCCGGGCCGTCCTCCAGCCCGACGCGACCCTCCTGGTCCTCGACGCCGCGATGGGGCAGGCGGCCGGCCGGAGCGCCCAGGCGTTCCACAGCGCCGTCGGCGTGACCGGGGTCATCCTGACCAAGCTGGACGGTTCCGCCAAGGGCGGCGGCGCCCTGTCCGCCGTGGCCGTGACGCAGGCCCCGATTGTGTTCCTCGGCACCGGCGAGCATCTGGACGAGCTGGAGCGGTTCGAACCGACCCGGTTCGTGAGCCGGCTCCTCGGCATGGGGGATGTCCAGACCCTTCTCGAGCGGTTCGAAGCGCTCTCCAACCAGGAGGAGGCCCAGAAGGCGGCCGAACACCTCATGACCGGGCGGTTCAGCCTTCGCGACATGCGGACCCAGCTCTCGTCGCTCGGTGAGATGGGCACCTTCTCGAAACTGTTCAGCTTCCTTCCCGGGCTCGGCGCCGCGAAGGTGACCGACCAGCAGCTCGATGAGACCCAGGTCCGGATGCGCCGCTACCGTGCGGTCCTGGACTCGATGAACTCCGCCGAACTGGACGACGCCCATCTCATCAAGGCGGACCGGATCCGCCGGATCGCGCGCGGGAGTGGCGCCCGCCCCCAGGATGTCCGGGCGTTGCTGAAGCATTTCGACCAGACCCGGAAAGCCGCGCACGGCATCGTGTCGAACCGCCGGTTCAGGCGCCAGCTCGAGCGGCAGATGACCCAAGGGGGCCCCCCGGCGCCGTAGAACGCGATGGCGACCGAACCTGCGGAGATCCTCTTGGGCCTCCTTTTGGTGTTCTTCCTCCCGGGCTTCGGGGCGGTCGCGGCGACGTTTCCGGAGTGGAGATATCGGGGCCGGGGCGGCTGGGAGCGGGGCCTCACCGCCCTGACCCTCTCGGTCGTGCTGAGCGTCTCGCTCACCGTCCTGGTGGGCTACGGTCTGCTCGCGCTCTCGCCGTCCGGCTTCGCCGCCTCCTGGACCGACCCCACCTTGGAGACCGTACTCGCGCTGATCGCCGCCCTTGGGCTGGGAGTCGGAGCCGTGCGGGGAGCCTTCTCGGGAACCCCCGCCGTTCGACCGGAGCCGCAAGAACCGGACCCCTTCGAGTTGACCCGGGAACTGGACCGGCTCCAACGGGAATGTCGGAAGATCCGAAGGGGGCGGCCCGCATCGGATGCCTCCGACGCGCCCGGGCTCCGAGCCCAACTCGAGGCGTTGGAGTCGGAGATCCATAGGATCGAGGCCGAGCTGGAGAGGGAGTATGTCCAGTAACCGACGTCGCTCCGCAGACGAATACAAGATGGTCCTGGTGATCCGGGGCGAACTGAGGTTGACGGCCGGAAAGGCGGCCGTGCAGGCGGCCCACGCCGCGGTCGCGCTCGCCCGGACAGCCGAATCCCGTGCTCCGTCGGTGTTCCGCCCTTGGTGGGAGGGCGGTCAGCGGAAGATCGCCCTGGTCGCTCCGACGTTGAGGGATCTGGAAGAGTTGGAGCGTCGAGCTCACCAACGAGGGTTCTTGACCATCCTGATCGAGGATGCGGGATTCACCGAGGTCGCACCGGGGACCAAAACCTGCCTCGGAATCGGGCCGGCGCGCTCGGCCGACCTGGACCCCCTCACCGGCGACCTTCCACTCCTTTGAACCC
>JAJYWS010000061.1:90398-99206 GCA_021791335.1 Thermoplasmata archaeon | reverse complement strand
TCATGAGCGAGACCCGGGCGGAGCGGACCCGACGGAGGGTGACCTGGTTCGCCCGCCACCCGTTCCTCTGGAGCCGCTACCTCCTGCTCCACGAGTTCGGACATCGGGAGGTCGCCTTCGGCGACGATCCCCGGTTCCGGGATCCCTCGACCCTGTACCGGGTCGCCCGGGAGCCCCTCGCCCGGGCGCTCGGGGTCGACCCGGGACAGCTGGACCCGATCGCCGCCGAACTCCGACCCCTGACCCGGGCGCTGACCGCCGAACTCGCCCGGGAGCCGAAGGCCGGGGCGCTCATGCAGGCGCCGCTGCTCTACCTGCTCGCCCGGGTCGCCCGACCGCGGATCGTGGTCGAGACCGGGGTCTCGTCCGGGTACAGCGCGCGCTTCCTGCTCGAGGCGCTCGAGCGGAACGGGGAGGGCGCTCTCCATTCGATCGGGCTCCCCCGACTGGCGATGGACCCGGGTCAGGCCGACCGGTTCGCGGGAGGCTCCCGGGTCGCCGATCGTCCGATCGGCTGGCTGGTCCCCGAGCGGTTGCGGCACCGCTGGACGGTCCATGTGGGCCGGAGCGACGACCTTTTGGAACCGCTCCTCCGCGGCCTGGGCGAACCCCTGGGGATCTTCCTCCACGACAGCCTCCACCAGTACGCGACGATGGCTTGGGAGTACCGGACCGCCTGGGCGCACCTGGCGCCCGGTGGGCTGCTGGTCTCCCACGACATCCACACGAGCCGGGCGTGGCCCGAGTTCCTTCGCCTCCACGCACCGCTCCCCTTGGACGGGGAGCTCGACCACGACCTCGGCGTGGTCCGACGGCCGGCCGTCGGGACCCCGCCATGAGTTCCCCGGCGCCGAGCCCGCCTCCGTCCGACCGGGCCCTCGGAATCGACTTCTACTGGACCCGGTCGCCGGGGGCGCCGGGGCGGATCAAACGGTCGGCCCAGGACTTCGAGGTGTCGGAGATCTCGGCCTACCCGACGCCCGATCCGGCCGGGCCCCAGACGATACTGCGGGTGGAGAGCGAGAACTGGGAGCAGCACGAGCTCGCCGAGGCGATCGCCCGCCGGCTCCGGCTGGCCCCGCACGCCCTCCAGTGGGCCGGAACGAAGGACCGCCGGGCCGTCTCGACCCGGCTCTTCTCGTACCTGGGGCCGCCGCCGGACGGCGATCTCGGCCTTCCCCGGGTCCGGCTCCTGGAGGCGTACCGGGCCCGGGAGGGGCTGTCGCTCGGCCACCACTACGGCAACACCTTCGCGATCCGGGTCGAGACCGATGACGCCCCGGCCGATGCGCTCCCGCAGTACCTCGAGGTCCGCGAGGAGATCGAGCGCAAGGGAGGGTTCCCGAACCTGTTCGGACCGCAACGGTTCGGCGAAGTCCGCCCGATCACCCACGAGGTCGGGCGGGCGCTCGTCCGGGGCGACGCCGGCCGGGCGGTCGAGATCTACCTGGTGGAGAACGAGGCGGCGTCGTCGACCCCGGGTGCGCAAGCCCGACGAGCGTATGCCGACCACCGGGATCCGGCCCGGGCGCTCCGGGAGTTCCCCCCGGCGTACCGGTTCGAGCGGGCGCTCCTCGAACGGCTCGCGCGAGGCGACCCGGCCGACCGGGCGCTGCGGGCCCTTTCGCGGGAACTGCGGCTGCTCTTCGTCCACGCCTACCAGTCGCTCCTCTTCAACCGCTGGGTGAGCCGCCGCGTCGCCCGGGGGCTGCCCCTGGACCGGCCGGTCGAAGGCGACCATCTTCTCCGGGTCGGACGCGACGGGACCCTCGTGAGCCATCCCGGGGTCCCGGTGGGGCCGGACAACCTTGGCGAAGCGACCCGTTGGGTCGACCAGGGGGGCGCCCGGCTCGCCGGGCCGCTCCTCGGCTATGCGACCCCGCCCAGCCTTGGCGTCCCGGGCGAGATCCTCGAGGAGATCCTCCGGGAGGAGGGGGTGACGCGGGAGTCGTTCCGGGTCTTCCCGGCCCCCGAAGTGGCGAGCGCCGGGGCGTTCCGACCGGTGCTGGTTCCGTCGCCCGCGATCGCGCTCCAGGCGGTGGAGGGGGGGATCCGGTTCGGATTCTCCCTCCCCAAGGGGGCGTACGCGACCGTCCTCCTCCGGGAGTTCCTGAAGCCGCGGGAGCCGGCGTGCCAGTCGACCTGAGGATACTAATACCTCCCCGGCGACCGGTGACCCATCCCATGCTCAACCCCGCGACGAACCCACCGGTCCCGGACCCCGAGGCCGCCCGGCCGGCCGCGATGAACGCGCGGGGATCGAGCATCCCGACCGGCGTTCCCGACTTCGACTCGATCACCGGGGGGCTGCCCGCCGGTTCGGTCGTCCTCCTGTGGGGGGAGGCGGGCGCCGGCGCCGCCGAGTTCGCCGTGACGAGCGCCGTCCACCTGATGCTCCGCTACGACGATCCCGAGCGGCACCGGCGGTTCCTCGGGGGGGCTCCCGGACCCTTCGCCTACCCCCGCGGGGTGGTCTACATCAGCGTCACCCGGTCCGAGCCGCAGGTGTTTTCGGAGATCGAGGCGGCGTTCGACCCAAGCTACGCCCGGACGCTCGCCGACCACACCCGGTTCGAGGACCTGTCGACCGACTACTTCCAGGACACCGCCGTGCCGGGGGCCTGGGCGTCGCTCGACCGACCATTGCTCCAGTCGGCCCCGTCGTCCCGGGGGGCGCTTCGGGGCCCGGTCCGGCGGCTCGTCGAGATCCTCGACCGGGACGGGTCCCAGAACCTCATCCTTCTGGACTCGCTGACCGATCTCCTGGTCCGCCCCGGGACCGACCCCCTGGAGATCCTGACCTTCCTCAAGGGGCTGCGGCGTCAGGCCAAACAGTGGGGGGGGCTCGTCTACCTGTTCCTCACCCGCGGCGTCGTGGCGCCCTCGACCGAGCAGGCGGTCGTCGATTCGGTCGACGGGGTGCTCTCCTTCCGCTGGTCGGTGAGCCCCACCCTGACCCAGCGCCGTCGCGCCCTCCTGGTCGAGAAGTTCCTGCCGGTCCTCGCCCGGATCCCCGAGGAACGGCAGGGGCGGTTCGTGCTCCGCCTCGATCCGGGCACGGGACTGGTGACCACCCAGCATGAGCGGATCTGAACCGGCCGGGCCACCGCCCCGGGTCTCGACCGGCATCGCCGGGCTCGACGAGATGCTCGGGGGCGGGCTGCCCGCCGGCCATCTGGTCCTCGTCACCGGCCTACCGGGCACCGGCAAGACGACGCTGGCCCTCCAGTTCCTGTTCGCCGGCATCGCGCTCGGCGAACGGACCATCTTCCTCTCCCTGGACGAGGAGACCGAAAGCCTGGCGGCGACCGCCCGCGGCTTCGGGTTGCCGGTCGACGCCGCGCGGGCCGACGGGCGGCTCGAGATCCTGAGGCTCGATCCGCAGGAGACCAAGCAGAACATCCACCGGCTCCAGGGCGAGTTCGTCGCCGACCTGCGCCGTCGCAATGCGCGCCGCCTGGTGGTCGACTCGGTCTCCCTCCTTCACATGCTCAGCGACGATGAGACCGGTCGGCGCACGACGCTCTTCGCCCTGGCCTCGGCGTGCCGGGAGGCCGGCCTCACCGTGATCTTCACGGCCGAAGCCGACCCGCAGCACCCCGAAGTGAGCCGGGACGGGCTTTCGGAGTACATTGCGGACGGCGTCCTCGTCCTCGGCTACACCCGGGACTCGGACGGCCGCCGGATCTCCCTTGCGCTCCGGATCCTCAAGATGCGCCGGACCGCCCATGCCCGGACCGTCCAGCCGTACACGATCACGCCCCGGGGGCTCGAGGTCAATGCCAAGGCCGTCGACTTCGGCCGGAGTTGATCCCCCGCGCTTCGATCTCGGCGCGGCGGTCGACGACGGCCGGTGGGTCCTCTACGTCGACATGGACGCCTACTACGTCTCGTGCGAGCGCCACCGGCGCCCCGATCTGAACGGGCGGCCGGTGATCGTCGGCATTCCCCCCGGTCCGCGGCCGACCCGGGCGGTGGTGCTCTCGGCGAGCTACGAGGCCCGGGCCCTGGGAGTGCGCAGCGCCCAGCCGGTGGCGGAGGCGGCGCGCCGGGCCCCGGACGCGCTCTGGGTCCCGCCCGACTTCGACCTCTATGAGTCGACGGCCGAGCGGGTCCGGGAGGAGCTGAAGCGGTTCGATCCCGCCCTCGCCGTCCGATCGATCGACGAGGCGGCGCTCACGCTTACCGCCACGACCCCCGAGGCGCTGCGGTCGATCGCCGGGGAGATCCAGCGTGCGCTCGGCCGGAGCCTCGACCTGCCCTCATCGATCGGGGCCTCCCCCTTCGAGGTGGTCGCCAAGATCGCCTCGGACCGCGCGAAGCCCGGCGGCATCGTGGTCGTGCCCCGCGCAGCGACCCGGGGGTTTCTCGCCCCGCTCCCCGTCCGGTCGGTCCCGGGGATCGGACCGAAGACGGAGGCCCGGCTCAGCGCCCACGGCTGGTCGACCCTCGGGGACCTCGCGGGGGCCCGGCGGACCGAGTTGAGGTCGGTCCTGGGTCCGGGGGCGGGGTGGCTCATCGACCTCGCCCGGGGGTCGCCGAGGCCCTCGGTGGACCGCCCGGGCCGGGGCGGATTCCGCTCGGTCGACCATACCTTCGAGGAGGACCGGCGCCGGTGGGAGGAGATCGCCCCGACGATCGAGGCGCTCGCCCTCGCCCTCGGGCGGACCCTCGAAGGCCGGCGGTTGAGGTTCGCCGCCGTCTCGGTGGCCTTCCGTTGGGACGACTTCACCCGGAGCCAGCGGCGCGGCCGCCTGGCGGGCTATGACGACGCCTCGGCGACGATCCGCCGGCACGCGCTGCGGCTCGGCCGGGAGCTCTGGGAGGACCGACGGGGTCGCCCGGCGGTGCGGACCGTTTCCGTTCGGGCCGAGGAACTGATGCCGCGCCGGGGGGTCCAGCGATCGCTGGACCGATTCCTCGATCCCGCGCCGCCCGTTATGTAGGGTGGCCGGGTCCCGAACCCGTGCCGTCGGTGGGTCCCGAAGGATCGAAGGCGTTGGCCCGGCGTCTCGCGGAGTCCCGGGCACCGTGGGGGCTCCCCCGGCCGGCCTACGCAGGGGCCTCCCTCCCCAACCTCACCGCGACAGTGGCCCGGGCCCTGGAGCTCCCGGAGGAGCCGGCGGGAGGATTGGCGCCGGCCCTCGAGCGGTCGATCGATCCCCTCGAGGGCCGACGGCCGGAAGGCCCGGTCGTGATCTTCCTGGTCGATGGCCTCGGCTGGTCGAAATTGGCCCCCTGGTTTGACTCGGCCGAATCCCCGGCCGCGCGCCAGTGGGCCGAGCTAGCCCGGCCGATCACGACCGTCTACCCGACCTCGACGGCGGCGGCGCTGCTCTCCCTCTCGACCGGCTCCGCCCCGGCCCAGCACGGCCTGGTCGGGTACCGCCAGTATCTGCCGGCCTACGGTGTGGTCGGCGACATGCTCAAGATGACGCCGATCGGGGCGAGCGCCCCGGAAGGGCTCATCGGACCGGCCTGGAGCCCCGCGCTGATGGGGGGGAGCCCCACCGTCTTCCGGCGCGGGCTGCGGGGAGCGGCCGTCTCCCGCGACCGGTTTCAAGGCACCGGCTTCACCCGCTGGCTCTACGACGGGGCGGAGTACGTCCCCTGGACCACGGCGAGCGATCTCGCCGTGGAGCTCGCCGGACTCCTCGATCGGCCGAGGCCGCCCGAGTTGATCCTCGCCTACTGGGACGAACTCGATACCGCCGCCCACTTCCACGGGCCGACCGACCCGATCTATCGCTTCGAGCTGGACCGGCTCGCCCACCTCATCGGTTTCGTGGCCCGTCGGGTCGCCCCGGCACGCGCCCGGTCGACGGCCTTCTGGGTCACCTCCGACCACGGTCAGCAGCCGCTCGACCCGTTGCTTCAGATCGAGCTGTCCGACGAGCCCGAGATCCTCCGGGAGATGGTCCGACCCCTCGCCGGGGACCGGCGCGGGGGGTACTTCGCGGCCCGTCCGGGCCGCCGCGAGGCCCTGCGGGCCGCCCTGTCGCAGCGGCTGCCGCCCGGCTCCACGCTCGTCGACACCGACACCGCGATCCGGGCGGGGCTCTGGGGAACTCCGCCGTTCCACCCGGAGATGGCCGACCGGATCGGTGACCTGCTCGCCTTCGTGCCCGCCCCCGCCGGGATCCTCCAACGGCTTCCGGGCGCCGGACCCCGGAGCCGCCAGCTCCGCGGGGGTCACGGTGGGCTCAGCCCGGAGGAGCTCCTGATCCCCCTGGTCGGGGGACGGCTCGACGAGTTCTCGGCGCCCGGATAACCGTAAAGGTCTCGCGGGGGTGGACCGGGCCGTGGCGACCCTCCGGCAACCGATCGTCTCCCTGCTGGGCCATGTGGACCACGGAAAGACCACCCTGTTGGACCGCATCACCGGGTCGGCCCGGGCCGCGAAGGAGGCGGGCGGGATCACCCAGCACATCGGGGCGTTCGAGGTCCCCGGGGCCGCCGTGGCCCGGATGTGCGAGGGGATCCTGAAACCGGGCCAGCTGAGGATCCCCGGATTCCTCTTCATCGACACGCCCGGTCACCGCTCCTTCGAGACGCTGCGCCGCCGCGGCGGGGCCCTCGCCGACCTCGCGCTCCTGGTCATCGACGCCCGGGACGGCGTGATGCCCCAGACCCGGGAGTCGCTCCAGATCCTCCGCCACGAGAAGACCCCGTTCGCGGTCGCGCTCACCAAGACCGACATGCTGCCGGGCTGGCGGAAACCCCCGGGCCCGGTCCGGCTCACCGACTGGATCGGCCGGTCGGGGGACGAGTTTGCCCAGGCGCTCGATGACCGGGTCTACCGCGTGGCCGAGTCGCTGGTCGAGGCCGGCTTTTCGGCCGACCGGTACGATCGGGTCAGCGACTTCACCCGGAACGTCGGCATTTTGCCGGTCTCCGCCAAGTTCGGAGTCGGCATCCCGGAGCTGATCGCCCTCATGGTCGGCCTCTCCCAGCGGTTCCTCGAGGGCGACCTAGAGCTGGTCACCCGGGGAGGGGAGGCGACGATCCTGGAACGGAGCGACCAGAAGGGGGTCGGGCCGGTGGGCCACGTGATCGTCTATCGGGGAGCCTTGGCCGTCGGCGACTCGATCGTCGTCACCGGCCGATCGGCCCCCTTCGAGACCCGGATCCGGGGCCTCTTCCGCCCGAAGCCGGCCAAGGCCGGCCGTTCCGCCTCCTCCGGCGGCCTCGAATCGCTCGACCGGGTCGAGGCGGCCGCGGGAGTCTTCCTCGCCGCCCCTGGGATCGACGCGGCGCTGCCGGGCGGGCTCCTCAAGGCGGTCCGCAGCGACGAGGAACGGGCCCAGGTCCAGGGCGAGCTCGCCCGGGAGGCCCAACCCGTGGCCGAGCTCGCCCCGAGCGGGGTGGCGATCTATGCCGACGCCCTCGGCGGCCTCGAGGCCCTGGCGTTCGAATGTCGGGAGGCCCAGATCCCGATCCACGAAGCGGGGGTCGGGCCGGTCGGGCGCCCGACGGTCCTCCGGATCGCCGCGGTCAAGGAGCCGCTTCACCGGGCGATCCTCGCCTTCAACGTGCCGATCCTCCCGGAGGCCCTGGTGCCCGGGGAGGAGAGCCAGGTGCGGGTGTTCACGGGCGACGTGATGTACCGGTTGCTGGAGGAGTACGGGGCCTGGAAACTCGCCCAGGAGGCGGCGCTCAATGCCCAGCGCCGGATCGACTGGGTGCACCCGGCGAGGTTCGAAGTCCTGCCCGGATTCGTCTTCCGGGCCTCGAAGCCGGCGATCGTCGGGATCCGCGTGATGGTCGGCACCCTCCGGCCGGGAACCCGGCTCATGAAGCCGGACGGCACCGAGGTCGGCAGCCTCCGGGGCCTCCAGAAGGACGGGAAGTCGGTGGCGAGCGCGGCCCCCGGAGAGGAGTTGGCCGCTTCGATCGAGGGAGCCGTGGTCGGACGGAACCTGAAGGAGGGGGACCAGCTCATGGTCTCTCTTCCGGCGGCCGCGGTCCGGGCCCTCCGGTCGGTCGCCCTCGACCCGGGGGAACGGGAGCTCCTCGAGGAGCTGGTACGGCTGCGCCGCCGGACCGAGCCCTTCTGGGGCCAGTAGGCTACGGCGGGCCGGGCGGCTCGTCCGGGGCATCGGGGTCGCTGGCCCAGGCCCACTCCTCGAGCACCTCGGGTCCGAGCGGAACGACCGGGGGCCGGCCCCCATAGACCCCCGAGCGGAGGAAGATCCCGAGGAAGATCCCGACCGCGCCGATCCCCAGGAGCCCGACTCCCGCAGTCAGGAACGCCGCGTACGACCAGAGGGGGAGCTGCTGTTCGACCGAGGCGTAGGTCTCGACCAGCGTCCAGTTGATGGTCGCGGCCACGTTCGACGACGTCGTGGCCCGGAGGAGGTAGGCGCCGGCGAACCCCGAGCCCGCACTGTAGCTGCCCCCCTCGGTCTGGTTCCACTGCTGGACCGCGGCCCCGTCGGGACAGAGCCCCGAGGCGCCGTGGGCGCAGGGAACCGCCGGGAGAAGATCGACCGTCACCGGACGGTCGGAGGCCCAGGAGATCACCAGGCTCTGCGGCGACGCCGACGGCAGATGAATCCCGCTCGACGCGCTCGCCTGGCCGGGCACCACGAAGGTCTCCGTGCTGCGGGAGACCGAGGTGGCGGGGGCGGCGAGGGGGAGGACGACGACGCTCAGCAGGGTGGCCGCGCCCACGACCGCCAGCAGGACTCCGACGATTACCAATCCGGGTCGCACAACCCACAAAGGGATTCGAAGGACTAATACGCTTCGTCGGGGCGGATGCGGCCACCCCTAGCCCGGGCGCGGGGGGAGTGCCCTCCCCCGAAG
>JAJYWS010000061.1:15445-90298 GCA_021791335.1 Thermoplasmata archaeon | reverse complement strand
GCCCCGGCCTGTCCCATGTGCGGTTCGGGGCGTCGCATCCTCGACCCGGCCCGTCAGGAGACCCATTGCTCCGACTGCGGGTTGGTCTTTGATGAATCGCTGGTCGCCGACCTCCCTCCGACCTCCCCGGAGGATCCGGTCCAGTCCCACAGCGGACGGGGTGTCGGTCCGTTCAACTCCCCCGGGGGTTCGAAGCGCAATCTCGGTTCGACACTGACCGTCTCCCGCGACGGCCAGGGGCGCCGCCTGGACTGGCACCGGCGGTACGAGTTTCAGCATTTGCGCCGTGTCATGCAAAGGCAAACCTCTCGGGTGGTCGATGGACCCCTCGACCACTCCCAGGCACGATCGGAGATCGCGATGGTCGCCGAACGGCTGGGGGTACCCTCGGTCATCCAGGCCGAGGCGGAGCGGATCTATGCCCTCGCCAAGGTCCACGGGCTCTACCGGGGCCGGAGTCTTCCCGCTACGGTCGGCGCGTCGATGTACGCCGCCTGCCGGCGCTACTCCCTCCCCAGAACCTTGGGCGAGATCGCAACGGCCGTCGGGGCGACGCGGGCCGAGGTCGGCCGGACCTTCAAGGTCGTCCAGCGCGGGCTGCCCGAGACGATCCCCTCGATCGGGCTCCGCGCCTTTCTCCAGCGGTACGCCGATGAGCTGGCCCTGTCCCCATCGGTCCGCAGCCATGTGGAGGAGATGCTGGCCGAAGCCCAGCAGAACCCGGAACTCTCCGGGATCAGCCCGCACGGTCTGGTGGCGGCGTTGATTTACCTCGCGGCCGAGCAGAGCGGCGAGCACCGGTCGAGGGCCCAGGTGGCCCGGGTCAGCGCGATCACGGAAGTCACCCTCCGCTCCACGAGCCGGCTGGTCGAACGACTCTTCGGTGGCTCCCCCGACCCCTGACCGGGGGTCGGTCACCCGCACCCCGACCTACTTGAGCAGGTAGTAGGCGGCGGCCTTGTCGCGAACCCGACGGCGGACGAAGCCCTTGGTCTGCAGCTCCTGCAGGGCGTTCATGACCATCGTCTTGGGGAGCTTGACGCCCTGGGTGATCCGCTCGGCGGTACCGGGCTTCTCCTCGGAGAGGAAACCGCTGTCCTTCATCGACTTGTAGACCTTGAGGGCGGTCCCCGAAATCTCGTCTTCGATGCCCATGGGATGGAGGGGGGGTGAGTCGGAGTTTACATAACCGTTCCCCCCCGAGAGCGGCCGAGCCCGCACGGGCGGTGGGGCGGGCCGGTCCAGGCTCGGTCGACGATCGGCGATATCGGGGCGAAGCGGAGTTTGGGAAGCTTGTGGCCCCCCAAACGGCGACTCCCACGGTGGGACGGTACGGAGGGGCCGTGATCGCCGGATCGGTCGGGGCTCACCCCTTAAGAGGCGGGCGGCCCTCGCCCCGGAGTGCCCGGCCGGATTCGGATCCCCGCCGACCGGATCGAGGCGCTGACCGACGCGGTCTTCGGGCTTGCGCTTACCCTGACCGCCATCCAGCTCGCCTTCACGCCCCCGACGCTGGTCTACCAGGTGCTCACCAACATCCTCGACTTCGCCTTCAGCTTCGGTGTGCTCATCCTGATCTGGTTTGCCTACACCGAGATCGCCCGGGCGATCCGGATCGAGGTCCCCGTACTGCTCGCCCTCAACCTGCTCTTGCTGCTGTTTGTGACGCTCGAGCCGTACCTGCTCAACATCCTCTGGATCGGGATCTTCGAAGGCCGCGACTCGACGATCCTGTACTTCTCGTCGGTCGCCTACACGCTGGATCTCGCCGGCATGTTCCTGCTCCTCGGGTTCCTGGGGATCCAGACCGCCCGGGAATGGACCGCCCGTCCGGCGGCCGGGGGCGGGCGCGCCCGGATCCGCCGCCAAGGCTGGGTCCGGGTCGGGGTCGCCGGCGGATTCCTGGTGACGCTACTGCCGGTCTTCTGGGACCTCAAGTTCGGCCTGCCGGGTCTCAATAACGGGATCGGGGCGCCGGTCCACTTTCACCTGGCCTACCTCGTCTGGGTCGGCCTCTTCGCGGCGGCGGCCCTCGGCGCTTCCATCGACCGGACATCGGGGCCCCCGGAGCCCTCGACCGAATCCGAACCCGAGACCCCCGAGGGTCGCGATGGATAGCCGCCCTCAGAGACGCTCGCCGGCGCTCGAGCGATCGAGGAGGTCCATGTCGGTGGCCCGGATCCCGAGGGCGACCGCCGGGGCGTCCAGACGACCGGCGGCCGTCGCTACGGTCGACGCGAGGAAGGCGCCCCGGTCGAGCACCTCGCCGGCAATCTCCTCGAGCTCCGATTTCAATCCCTGCTCGAACTCGGCCGAATCGGTCGGCTCCGCGGCCGCCTCCACGATGCCGAGGAGCGCATCCCGCTCGACCCAGTAATGGAGATACCCCCGCCAGAGCCGCTCGGCGTCGGCGGCCATCGGGAGGAGCCGACCGGGCGCACGGGCGGAGAACCGGGGCTCCGGCCGCCCGCCTTCGGCCCGGAGTTCGAGCAGGAGCCATCGGGCTCCCTGACGGCCGAGGGCGAGCGGTCCCGCCGTCGAGGACGGCACGAGCGGCAGCCGCTCCAGGCCGACCGAAACCGGCGGAATCTCTCCCGAGGGAACCGTCCCCGGATCGAGGGTATCGACCCAGGGATGGAGACGGGAGCGGAGCGCTCGAGCCTCCGCCTCGGCCGGGCCCGAGAACCCGCGCGCCGCCCGACGGGCGTCAAACGCTTCCCGGTACCGCTCGAGTCGTTCCGTCCCCACCACGTGGAGCCGGGCCCGGGCCGCCTCGAGCTCCATCTCGAGTCCGCCGCGGGCGGCGGCGGGTCGGCCGGTGAGCGGCTCAAGGGAGACCCCGGGACAGGTCAGCACGATGGAGGCCTGGGCGCGGAATCCGAGATGCACGCTGATCGGGAAGATCCGGCACGGCGAGGGTCGGACGTGACGGATCGCGCAGCGCGAGGCGCTGAGGAACTGGCAGGCCCCCCCGTACGGACGGGCCTCGATCCCGACCTCTTGGTCCGAAAGCTCGATGAGCGGGGCCGAAGGGAGGAGCTGTCGGATCTGTGCCTCCTCCCGACCATCGACCCGGGGGGTCGTGAAGCAGCAGAGGCCGCAGCCGGGTCGGCAGACGAAGTCAAACCCCTCGATGAGGCGGGTGTCGAGATCCATCGCCGGTCGCCCCTCTCGGGACAGGGCGAGCCGGGGCCGCGGTTAGGGTTTATCGTCCGGGCTCACCCGCACGGGCCGGAGCGAACCGGGCCCCCCGGCCGGTCCCGGTGACCCAGCCCCTCGCCCCGGACCGGTGCCGGTCGAACACCTCCGCCATCGCCCGGGCCACCGCGGCCGCGCATCGGGCCGGAGCGATCGCAAAGACCGACGGTCCGCTGCCGGCCAGGGCGGCCCCCCACGCTCCTTCCGCACGGGCGGCCGCCACAGCGTCGAAGTAGCCGGGGACGAGGGACGCCCGGTACGGTTCGGCGATCCGATCGGTGAGGGCCCGACCGACCGACCGGGGATCGCGCTGCACAGCGCCGAGGAGGAGCGCCCCCAGGCATCCGAGATTCGTCACCGCATCTTCCCGCGGGATCCGGCTCGGGATCGCCCGCCGGGCCGTCCGGGTGACGACCCGGTCGGCCGGGGTGGCCACCGCGATCCGCAGTCCGGATCCCGGATCGATCCGGTGGACCCGCAGCGGATCGAGGGACTCGATCAGCGCGAGTCCCCCGAAGAGGCTGGCGGCCACGTTGTCGTAGTGGGCGGCCCCGGAGGCCGCCCGTTCGCCTTCGGCGGCCCCCCGCAGCACCGTCTCCAGGGCCCGACGATCCGCGAGGTCCGTGCCCGCCTGCCGGGCACCGAGCAGGGCACCCGCCAGGGCGGAGGCGCCGCTCGATCCGAGGCCGCTGCCGCCGGCGGTCCGTTTCACCAGCGTAAGCTCGCCGTTCGCCTCAGGAGCTCCCAACTGACGCGTCGTCCAACGGAACGCCACAGCGGCGACGTTGCGTCGGGGAGCCCGGGGAACAAGCGGATCCCCGACCACGGTGATCCGGAGCCCCCGTCCGCCCGGGGCGAACGATGCCCACTCGGGCGGCCCGTTGAGACAGAGCCCCAACCGGTCAAACCCCGGACCGAAATTGGCGATGCTGTACGGTACCTCGACTGCCGCGGCCGATCCCCGCGAGGGTTCTCCGCACGGGAGTGCGGAGAGGTCCGGGACAGGCGGGAGAACGGGGGTTTCGGGCGACGGAGCGGTCGGCGTCAGGGGAAGGCCTCCGCCAGGGCCCGGCCCGACCGGGGAAGGGTCGTGGCTCCGGTCCTTAGGGTGGTGGACCGACGATACCGCTCCCGGGCTTCGGCGACCTCCTCGAGCTCGGCCAGAAGGCCGGCGGCCGTGGCTTCCGGTCCGGCGCCGGCCCCGGTGAGGGTCAGCGTGCCGGCCCGCTCGGTCTCGATCACGAACCGGTTGGTGGCCGACGGGAGGTCCCAGGGATCCCCCCGGTCGACCTCCACCCACCGCAGACGGGCACCGTCCGGCGTGACCTCGGTCAGCACCACCAAGCGCCGTCCCTGTTCGCCGAGACGGTGGGCGCGGGCCTGGATCGAGGCATCGACCGGTCGGCGGGCGACCCGGCGGGGGTCGAGCGGGGGCGCAAAGAGGACATTGTGGAGGATGGCGGCCTTCATCGCCGCATCGTGCCCGTCCAGGTCATGTCGGGGATCCGGTTCGGTGATCCCTTCCTGCACGGCCGAGGCCACCGCCTCGGCCCAAGAGACCCCGTCCGCGAGCCGCCCCAGCACGAATTGGGTGGTCCCATTGACGACCCCCTCGATCCGGGTCACCCCGCAGGCCCGAAGGGGGCCGCGGATCGACTCCAGGATCGGCACGATGCCGCCGACGGTGGTGCCGAACCTAAGCTCCCGCCCCATCATCCGGGACGTCTCGAGGACCTCGGCACTGTGTCGGGCGAGGGGCCCCTTGTTCGAGGTGACCACATCCGCGCCGGCCAGCAGGGCGGAGAGGATATGGCGACGGCCGGGCTCGCCGGGCCGGGGCTCCGACCATGTGGTTTCGACCACGATCTGGGGGGCCAGATCGCGCAGGACCGTGTCCAGATCCCAGACCGTCGCCCCCGGGCCCTCGAGCCGCCCGGTCCGTTCCTTCCGCCGGATGAGCTCGTCGAGGGCCACGCCCCGCGGGTCGGCCACGCACCCCCGGGAGTCGAACACCGCGACCACCCGGAAGCGAGCCGACTTGCCGTCGGGGCGGCCGGAGGCGACCAGACGGCGGGCCAGGGCCCGGGCGACCCGCCCGAACCCCACCAGCACCAGCCGGTGAGGGGGAAGTTCCGCCGCCCCCGCCTCGGCCGGGGATCGGACCGAATCGGCGGGCGCAGTTCGCCCGGTCATCCGCCGGCCACCGCCGGGAGCAGATCGACGACCGTCCCCGGCCCGATCCGCACCGGGCTCGGGAGGAAGCGGACGTCCCGCCCGTCCACGAAGATGTTCAGATACCGTCGGGGGTTTCCCCCCTCGAGCAACCGGTCCCGTAGGGCGGGTCCTCCCGCCGAGGCCAACCGTTCCAGCAGTTCCGGGAGGGTGCCCGAGAACTCCGCGAACTGACGCAGATCGAGCTGCGGGGCGCAGATCCGGAGGACCGATCCCAGATGGATCGTCACCATGCGGAACCTCCCATCGGGGAGTCGTCGGTTGGCAAGGGCCATGAGTCGAGTTCCGGCCGCCGGAGATCGACCCGCACCGGTCGACTCTCGGTTCCGAGCGGCCGGACCGCCGTCGGGGTTTTCCACCCGGCGCCCGTAAGGTACAGCACGACCCGGTCCGAACGCCGGAGGGCGCCCTGTTCCCGAAGTCGCCGGAGGGTCGCCACGACGCTGCCCCCGGCGGGTTCGCTGTAGACGCCCTCCCAACGGGCGAGTTCCCGGACGCCGCGGACCACCTCCGCGCGCCGCGGCCGGTCGGCCAGCCCCCCGGTCGTGCGGATGGCCCGGAGGGCCGACCGGCCGGACGCCGGGTGGCCGATCGCCAGGCTCTCGGCGATGCTCGTCGACCGCTCGACCGGTCGGATCTCCTCGTCACCGCGCTCAAAGGCGTCCACGATCGGCGAACACCCTTCGGGCTGGGTGCCGATCAGCCGTGCCGGGGGGTCGGGTGCGCCGGCCCAGCTCCGGAGCTGCTCCTGGGCGCGTTGGGTGGCACTGAGGAGCGCCCCGGAACCGAGGGGTACGATCACGGCGTCGGGCAGCCGGCCGGAGAGGTCGGCCCAGGTCTCGAACAGCAGCGTCTTGGATCCTTCCGCATAGATCGGCCTCAACCCGATGTTGACGAATCCGCCCCCTCGGGTCTCCTCCGTGAGCTGGGCGATACGGTTCGCATCGTCGTAGCTTCCGTTCACCTCCAGGATGCGGGCCCCGAGATGCCGGACGATGCGCAGCTTGGGGCGCGGAAGACCGGAGGGGACCACGACGATGCACGGAAGCCCGAGACGGGCGGCCGCCCGGGCGGTGGCCGCGGCGAGGTTGCCGGTCGACGCGCAGCCCACCCAGGGCCGCCCGTGGGCCGCGGCCCACGCCACCGCCACGGCGGCAGGACGGTCCTTGAACGAGCCGGACGCGAGGACCGTGTCGTCCTTGATCCAGAGCTCATCCAGCCCCAGCTGCTCCCCGAGACGCAGGGCGCGCCGGAGGGGGGAGAAGGGGAACTCCAACCGGTCCCGGTACGGCCGAGGAAGGGGGGGCAACAGCTCGGCGAACCGGAAGAGCGTCGCCGGTCGGCCCGCCCAGGTGGAGGGCAACGGCGCCTCCGGCCCATCGGGGCGTCGGTAGTCGACCACGAGCGGGCCGAGGCAGCGGGGGCAGGCGGCTCCCCGGTGCCACTCCGAGCGGCCGCCGCACTCCTCACAGACCTGTCCGACGGCCCAGCTCGCACTCGGCTCGCAGGCGGCGCACTCCACGCGATCGGCGGTCGACGCGCGGCTCGGCCCCACGGCGCGGTTTGGTTCGGTCGCGCGCTCGGTCGGTGCAATGGTCATCGGGCTTCTCCCTCCGGAACCGAGCCAGCGACCGGGCGGCGGAGATAATGGAGACTGACCGAAATATTCCTATAGGACTCAACGCTCCGGTAGCGATGGCTCCGCCCAACGACCTCCCCTCCCTCACGGACCTCCGCCGGCGCCGGCTGAGGGCCGGCCTCAGCCAGACCGAACTCGCCCGCCGGGCGGGGGTCAGCCAATCCCTGGTCGCCAAGATCGAGCGGGGCCGGATCGACCCCTCCTACCGCAAGGCCCTCGCCCTCTTCGAAGCCCTCGACCGACACCTCGAGGCGGAACCGCGGGATGTGCCGGTCCGCCACCTCGCGACCCCGACCCTCGTCCAGGTGGAGCCCTCCACCATGCTGGTGGAGGCCGCCCGCCGGATGCGCCGACACTCCATCAGCCAGGTCCCGGTGCTCTCCGGGGGCCTGGTCGTCGGCTCGCTCACCGATCGCACGATCGTCCGCTGCCTGGCGGATCCCCGGTCGGTGTCCCGGCTGTCCCGGCTCACCGTCGGGGAGGTGCTCGAGGGTCCGTTCCCCCAGATCGACGCCGATACGCCGAGTCGGGTCGCTGCGGCGCTCCTCCGGCACGTCCCGGCCGTCCTGGTCACCGAGCGCGGGACGCTCCGCGGCATCGTGACCCAGTCCGACCTCTTCAAAGCCCTCTGACGTCGGCGGCCGGTTTCGCCCGGACCGTCGAGGGATCGACGGCGGGTCGGATAGCTTAGGTAGCCCCCCGACCTTCGCCGATCGGGACGATGCGCTTCCTCCACACCTCACTCACCGTCCGGGACCTCGAACGGAGCCTCCAGTTCTACACCGGCTTTTTGGGTCTCGAGTTCGAACGCCGCCGGCCCATCCCGGAGAACCGGGCGGAGATCGCCTTCGTCCGTGACCCCGCCTCCGGCGCCCGGATCGAGCTGACCTGCTGGGCCGACCGGACCGAGCTGGTCCCCGGGGACCAACTCGACCATCTGGCCTTCGAGACCCCCGACCTGGACGAGACGATCGCCCGCGCCCATCGGGCGGGGGTCCGGGTGGCGAAGGAGCCGTATCGGCTCGCGGGCGGCTCGGGCCGGATCGCGTTCCTCCTGGACCCGGACGACGTGTGGATCGAGCTCATCGAACGGCCGGGCCCCCCGGGCTAGCCGGGGCTTCGGATGGTGGCGCCCGACCCGGCCGCTCCGGCCCACGATCGACATCCCCTGACCGCCGTCCTGAGCGCGACGTTCTTCGTCCGGTTCGGATTCGGGATCACCGTCGCGGTCTTCGCGACCTACATCCTCGGCCGCTCGGTCGGGCTCGACGGCTCCCAGGTCGGGGTCGTCGGGTTGGTGAGCGCGATGGCGCCGACGGGGGAGTTCACCACCGTCCTCCTGTCGGGGGCGGTCGCCGACCGCTACGGACGGTTCCCGGTCCTCTTCGGGGGGATGGCCGGATCGGCGGTCCTGCTCGCCCTGACCGCGCTGACCCGGGATCCCTGGGCGCTCGGCGGCCTCAACTTCGCCTTCGGGATCGGAAGCGGGGCCATCCTCGCCTCGAGCCTCGCGCTCATCGCCGACCGATCGGTCCATCCCGAACGCGGCTACGAGATGGGCCGTTTCGACGCGGTCAATCTGGTCGGCTGGATCGGCGGCTTTGCCTTCGGCTTCGGCAGCCTCGGCCTGCTCGACAACGCCCAGCTCCCCCTGGTGTTCCTGGCGGGCGCCGGAGCGCTGGCGGTCGGGATCCTCCTCGGGGTGTGGTGGGTCCCGAGCGGATGGCGGGCGACCCCCAATCGGTCCTATGTCTTCTCCACGGTCCTGCCGGCGATCGTCCGTCGGGAGGTGCTGCTCGTGACATTGCCCTGGCTTGTGATCTACATGCTGATCGGAACCGCGTTCGTCTTCCTCGGCACCTCGGCCTCCGGGGTCGGCATCCCCCCGCTCGACCTGGCGCTCGCCATCGGCCTCGGGGGGCTCCTGCTGGTGGGCACCCAGCCGACCTTCGGGCGGCTCGCCGACCGGTTCGGCCAGCAGCGGCTCATGATCGTCGGGACGGTCGGATTCGTGGGCGCGATGATCTGCGCCGCGCTCCTCGCCAATTTGGGGGCGCAGCCCTGGATTCTGGGCGCCCTCGGAGTCTCGGTCCTCGCGGCCCTCGCCTACGGGCCGGCGGCGCTGGCCGCCCTCGCCGACCTGACGGCGTCGCTGAGCCGGGCGACGACGATGGCCGTCTACTCGCTCGTCATCTCGCTGGGGATGATTGTCGGCCTGGCGGCCTCGACCGGTCTCTTCGGGGCGCTGGGGAACCTCGGCCTCGACCTCTTCTTTGGGAGCATCGCCGCCGGCCTGGCCCTGCTCACCGCGCTCCGCACCCTCGATCTGCGGCGGACCGTCGCGGTGGATTAGCCTCGGGCCGGCTGCTACGACTCCGGCTCGATGACCAGATGGCGGAGCGTCGGCTGGGACGCCTTGAGGTCGGAGGAGAGCTCGTCGATCACCACCTCGACCTGGTCGGTGGTGAGCCCGTCCTGGAAGTTGACCCGCAGCGCGACCAGGGTGTCGTCCGGCCCGAGCAGCATCGACTGGATCCCGCGCACCGACCGCACCTTGGGGTGCCGTTGCGCGACCATCAGGATCGAGCGGGCGACCTCCGGAGGGATGGCCCGACCGGTGAGCAGGTCCCGGCTCTCCGCCGAGAGCAGGATGCCGGTCGCGATCATGAGGAGGCCGACGACCGCGGCCGCGATGCCATCGTAGGCCGATTGCCGGGTGAGGTAGACCCCGACCAGGCCGACCAGGGCGACCCCGGCCCCGACCAGCGCCACCACATCCTGGTAGACGATCGTCTTGACCCCGACCTGGGAGGACTCCCAGAGGGCCCCGAAGCTCTCCCGGGAGCGCCGGAGCTCGCGGAAGGCGACCGCAAGGCCGGCCACACTGGCGAGCAGCGTGGCGGCGACCACGAGCAGCGCGTGGGCGACGTCGACGACCCGGACCGGGGAGAGGATCTGAAGGGTCCCCACGGCGAGGGAGAAGAAGCCGGTGAGCGTGAACGCCACCAGCGTGGCGACGAAGGCCCAGAAGAACCGTTCCTTGCCGAACCCGAAGGGGTGCCGCTCGTCGGGGGGTCGCCTTGAGGAGTAGACCCCGACCAATAGAAAGGCGGTGCCCAGCAGGTCGCTCAGGCTGTAGGCGGCCTGGGAGAGGACCGCCCGGCTGCCGGTCGAGCCTGCCACCAGAAGGTTGATCCCGAACAGCGCCAGGTCGAGGGCGATCGTCGCATAGATGAGGAGTTCGGAGCGCATTTCGGGCCGGGCCCTGGGGAAGGTACTGGAATTGGTCCGGGGTTAAGCCTGTTTAGGTGGAGGGGTCGGCCGAACCCTTTTACCCCGGGCGTCCGTACCCCCCGCCGAGGATGCCGTGACCGCACCTGCACCAGCCCCGGGCGCTTCGACCCGAACGACTCCGTCGACCCCCGCCCGCTTCCCGCGCCCTCCGTTCGATCGCCTCGGACTCAGTCCGGGGAAGCGCGCCCGGCTGACGCACATGATGTACGAGCACGGGCCGGGGGGAGGGACGTTGCTGGTGCTGCCGATCGATCAGGGGCTCGAACACGGCCCCGTCGACTTCTTCGTGAATCCGGAGGCGCTCGATCCGGCCTACCAGTTCGAACTGGCGGTCGAGGGACGGTTCAGCGCAATCGCCGTCCATATCGGACTCGCGGAGAAGTACTACCCCGAGTATGCGGGCCGGATCCCCCTGCTCCTGAAGCTCAACGGGAAGACGTCGATCCCGCCGGACCATGAGGCGTTCAGCGCGCTCACCGGCACGGTCGAGGACGCGGTCCGCCTGGGCGCCGACGCGGTGGGGTACACCGTCTATGTCGGCTCGCCGGCCCAGGACCGGGATTTCGAGCAGTTCATGGAGATCCGTTCGGAGGCCGACCGGTACGGGATGCCCGTGGTGGTCTGGGCGTACCCCCGAGGCGATGCGGTCGCCCAGCGGGGCGGCAAGGAGAGCCTGTATGCGGTCGACTACGCGGCCCGCGTCGCGCTCGAGCTAGGGGCCGATGTGGTGAAGGTCAACTACCCCGTCCGCTCCGAGCACGACCGGCAAAGCCCGCCGCCGTACAATTCCCTCGATCTGACGCCGGAGGCCGCCTTCCGCAAGGTCGTGGAGAGCGCCGGCCGATCGCTCGTCCTCGTCTCCGGGGGGGAGAAGGTGGCCGACGACAAGCTGCTCGAGAAGGTGCGCATGTCGATGGCCGCCGGGGCGACGGGGATCATCTTCGGCCGCAACCTCTGGCAGCGTCCCCGCGCCGAAGCGCTCGCCCTCACCCGGACCCTGCATGGGATCTTCCGAGAGTACGCGGCCGATCCCCGGTGAGCCCGCGATCTGGCTCGGGCTGATCGTCCGGGGCGACGACCGGGCGAAGGCGTGCACCGGTCGGCGGCTGCTCGACTGGCGGAAAGTGCACCGCTATACCCCGGGATCGGACCGGGTCCGCCGGCTGCTCCTCGATCCCCACGCGCCCGAGACCCTCTCCCGGCAGGACGACGCGGTCGCGCGGACGGGGGGCGTGGTGGTGGTCGACTGTTCCTGGAACCGGCTTGCCCGGCGCCCGGCGGCGCTGGATGGGGACGGGCCGCCCACGCCCCGGCTTCTGCGCCGGCGACTCCCGCTGCTGCTGGCGGCGAACCCCCAGCATTTCGGACGGCTCGCCGAGCTCAACACGGTCGAGGCGTTCGCGGCGGCCCTCTTCCTGATCGGAGCGCCGGACCGGGCGTCGGGGATCCTCGACGGCTTCCGGGGGGGGACGACCTTCCTGACGCTGAACCGGGAGCGCCTCGAGGCCTACCGGGCGGCGGCCACCCCGGCGGAGGTTAGGGCCGCCGAGCAGCGCCTGTTCGGGGGACCGGTCACTCCGTAGTCGGCGCGGCCGGAGTCAGGGGGACCAGCGCCACGTCGGCCAGCGACGCCAGCCGGGCCCCCAAGGGGACCCGGGCCGCCAGGACCCCTCCATACTCGGCGAAGTACCGGGTCGTGTGGAGGGTCAGGCAGCGGTCGTGGAAGACCCGCCGGCCGGTGAGGTCCGGGTCGTGGCCCCGCAGGAGTCCCACCAGGCTAGAGTCGGCGAGGAAGCGGTCGAGGTCCGCTTCCGTGAAGGCCCGGACGACCCTCCGACGGCTCTCGGAGGCGCCGCAATCGGCCCAGACGACCTCGGCCACCGTCTCCTCGCTCGGACGGTCGAACGCCTTGGTCCAGTCGCCCCGGGGGCGGCGCCGGGGAAACCCGGCGTGCGCGAGGAAAACGCCGCTCTCGGTGTAGGCCGCGAGCGGGCCGCGCTCGAGCAGGTGGGCGATCCTCAGCTGCCGCTCGATGCCGGGGCCCCATAGGTCATCGATCTCCGCGGGAAGGTCCGACGGCACCACCGGTATCTGTCGCGCGAGTTCGTGGTTACCGGTGAGCAGGATGACGCGTTCCGGAAACCGGGCCGCCCATTGGAGGAGGTAGAGCGCGTTGAGGACCGATCCGTTCGGCACGTCCGGGGGAGTGCGATCGACGTAGTCTCCGAGCCCGATCAGGATCTGGTCCGTCGGGCCCTGATGCCACTCCTCGAGGACCGCCTCGACCGACGGGAGGTCCCCGTGGGTGTCGCCGAAGACCAGGGCCGGTGCGTCGGCCGAGGGGATGGGGAGGAGCGTCGGATGGGTGGGGACCCGGGCCTCGAGCCGGTCGAGGAGAGCGTCCGCCTCCTCGGGTTCCAGCCGGGCGATCGCGGCCGGAGGCAGGAACTCCTCCGATCGGTCGATCACGGCGCCTCGTTCCGCTCGACGCGCCCGTGCGGGGGGCCGGAGATTCCGGCGGCCGGGAGATCCCGGCCGTCCCTTTGAACCGGCGAATGCCCTAGGCAACAGGGTCCTAAGCCCTGCCTCGGTGGCCCGGCCCGACCGGTCCGACGGTCGAGCGGGTTGGCCGAACTGGAGCACCCCCGCATAGGCTCGTGATCCCTGCTTCCCGAGTAGCCCCGGCAGGAGTTTCGGCGCGTGGAGTCGGGTCCTTCCACGGCGTTCGAACCTGCGTCGCGAGATCCAGAGTCTCGCATGATTGGCCACTACACTACGGGGCTACGGCCGGCGGATGCCGAGGCGGACAGATAACGGTTTGTCCCGGCACCACGGCCCGGGGCCGTGACCGGGGCTCTTCCCGGACGTCGGCGGACCAGCCCAGGGGCCGGGGAGGGGGCCGGGGCGTCGTTTCGGCCCCCCCGGAGGCGCCCTCCGCGTCCGGGGCCCGGTGGCCTTCCGGAATCCAGCGGGGTGATGGTGAAGGTCGCGGCACCGAGCGGCACAAATAGGCGTACCGGCTGGGGGGCGAAACCATGTGGGGTGGGGCGGGTGGTAACTCGATCAGTTCGCCCGCAACCGACCGACCCGGACCCCGCGTGTTCGGGCCCGGCTGAACGATCCCCGGGAGGAGGACCTACCCGATCGGGCCGCCGGTCGGCCGTGATCTATGGGGCGATCCTGGCGGTCGTCATCCCGGCCACCCTGGTCCACTGGGGCGGTTCGGCCGCCGCGCTGACCGCCCAGCTTCCGACCGCGGGCCTCGACCTGTCCTACTCGTTCGGCCGGATGCTGGCCGCCTATCTGGCCTCCCTGGGATTCGCCCTTGCCTACGGCTACTACGCCGCGGTCCACCGGCCGGCCGAGCGGGTCATGATCCCGGTGCTGGACATCCTCCAGTCGGTTCCGATCCTCGGCTTCTTCCCGGTCGCGATCCTCTTTTTTGTCGGGCTCACCGGCCCGGGCAGCTTCTTGGGGCCGAACCTGGCCTCGGTCTTTCTGATCTTCACCTCCATGGCCTGGAACATGGTCTTCGGGGTGTACGAATCCCTCAAGACGATCCCGAACGATCTCCGGGAGGCGAGCCAGGCGTTCGGCATCAGCGGGGTCCAGCGGCTGCGTCGGGTCGTCTTTCCGGCGACGGCCAACCGGCTCGTCTACAACTCCATCCTCTCCTGGACCGCCGGGTGGTTCTTCCTGGTCGAGGCCGAGATCTTCTCCACCAACTCCTCCGCCGGCATCACCCTGCCGGGCATCGGGAGCTTCCTGTCGATCTCCGCGGCCGCCCAGGACGGCAGCGCCTTCCTCGCCGGCCTGATCCTCCTGGTCACCCTGATTGCCGCCCTCGACTTCGGCCTCTGGCGCCCGTTGAGCCGATGGGCCGAGAAGTTCCGCTACGATCAGACCCCTTCGAGCGACGGGGTCACGACCGCCGAGGACCGGTACCGCTCGGCCCGCCTGCAGCGGGCGGCCTCCTTCGTTTCCCGGGGTCTGCGTTCGGGCGCGAGCCGGGTCCGGGCCCCCTGGGCCCTCCTCACCACCCGGCGTCGGCGGCCGACGCGCTCCGGCGAAGGCTCGCTCCGGGCCGCAGCGGTCAAGTACATCGTCCTCGGGGCGATCCTGGTGATGGTCTGGCTCATGCTGATCGCGATCATCGTCTCGGTCTACCAGCTCTTCACGGCACCGATCCTACCGGCGGTCCGCCAGCAGATCCTGGAGCTTCCGGTCGCGATGGGCGCGTCGGTCCTCCGGGTGGTCGCGGCCTTTTTGATCTCGCTCGCGATCACCCTGCCGCTCTCGATCTACTTTGCGAGGGTCTCCTCCCGGGCCAGCCGCTACGGCCTGCCGATCGTCGAGGTGATCGCGTCGTTCCCCGCGACGGCGCTCTTCCCGGTGATCATCTTCGAGCTGCTCCCCTACCTGACGGGCGAGGGCGCGGCGATCCTGATGCTGATGACCGGGATGATGTGGTACCTGCTCTTCAACCTCCTCTCCGGGATCCGGGGCCTGCCGCCCGATCTGGCGGAGGCCTCCCGGTCGTTCGGCGCCGGCCGATGGCTCCACCTGCGCCGGGTGCTGCTGCCCGCGATCTTCCCGGCGTTCGTGACGGGGGCGATCACGGCGTTCGGCGGGGGGTGGAACACGCTGATCGTGGCCGAATACCTGAGCGTGGGCTCCCGGACCTTCCAGTTGTTCGGCGTCGGCCAGATGATCGACCTCGGGGCCCAGGAGGCGGGGGGGCTTCCGCTCCTGGCCGCCGCCTTGTTCACCTTGGTGATCACCGTCATCGCGCTGAACGAGCTCATATGGAAACCGATGTACCGGAAGGCGGTACAGAAGTATCGGTACGACTGACTGACCCGGGGACGTCGGAGCGGAGGGGAAACGGGGGCGTATGTCGATCATCCGAGTCGAACATGTCGACAAGGCCTTCCCGACGCGCCACGGGACGGTGACGGTCATGCGGGACGTCACCTTCGACGTCCAGGACTCGGAGTTCCTGGCGATCACCGGCCCGTCCGGCTGCGGCAAGTCGACGCTCCTGCGCCTCATCCACGGGCTCGAAACCCCGACCGCCGGGGATCTCGAATTCCGGGGGGCGCCGATCCGGGGGGTCTGCCCCCAGATGTCGATGGTCTTCCAGAGCTTCGCGCTGTTCCCCTGGCTGACCGTCCAGGAGAACGTCGCCTTCGGCTTGGAGGCCCTGCGCTGGGACCCCGAGCGGATCCGGGCCCAGGTCGAGCGCTACCTCTCCGTGACCGGCCTCGTCGGCTTCGAGGAAGCGTATCCCCGGGAGCTCTCCGGGGGGATGCGCCAGCGGGTGGGCCTCGCCCGGGCCCTGGCGGTCGAACCCGGGGTGCTGCTGATGGACGAGCCGTTCAGCGCCCTGGACCCGTTGACCGCGGAAGCCCTCCGGGAGGAGGTTCTGCAGCTCTGGCGGGACCCGGCCCTGCCGCCCGAGTCGGTGCTCCTGGTGACCCACAACATTGAGGAGGCGATCCTGATGGCCGATCGGGTCGTGGTGCTCTCCCGGCGGCCGAGCCACGTGCTGGAGACCGTACCGATCCCGCTGGCCCGGCCGAGGGATCGGAAGTCACCGGAGGTCTACGAACTCATGGACCGGGTCTACTCCCTCATCACCGAAGGATCGGCCCGTCCCGGTAGCGGCTGACCCCAGGTTCGGGGCCGAAGCAACCTATAAGAGGCCACCCCCCCTTTCCACTCCGGAACCCCTGGAACCGAACGTGCCTACAATCTATCCAAAAGCCTCCCGAAGCCAGGTGATGGGCCTGCTGGTCCTCCTGCAGGAACACAAAGGCTCGGACGACGTCGCGCTCCTCGCCGACGACCTTGAGCTCGAACTGGACGAGATCCTGCCGGCGCTCGAATTTGCCGAGGCGCTGGGCCTCCTCAAGGTGAGCGACGGCCGGGCGACCCTCACCGATGTCGGCCGCCAGCTCCTGGCGGGATCGATCTCGGAGCGCAAGGCGCTGATCCGCGACCTGCTGACCCGGACGACGCTGTTTCGCACGCTCCTCCGCGCCCTCCAGAACGCCCCCGACCACTGTCTGCCCGAGGAGGAATACACGCAGCTCCTGGAGTTGACCTCCGCGCCGTCGGACGAGATGGTCCAGACCATCGTCAATTGGGGGCGGTACGCGGGCCTCTTCCGCTACGACTCGGAGCGCCGGGCCCTGGTCGCGATCGAGCGCTCGGCGCTGACCGGCAACGGACGGGAACGTAGCCACCCCCCGAACCCCCCGGCGCCCACGACCGCCGTCGGGACCGACCGGCACCGGGCGGTCGCCCCACCGGCCGATCCGGCGCCCCGAACGATGTCCGGGCCGGTCGGCGCGCTGCTCTCGCCGGAAAACCCTTAAGGGGCTCCACGGCTCCCGCGCCGTGCGGGCACGTAGATCAGCGGAAGATCGCTGCTTTCGCAAAGCAGAGGTCGGGGGTTCAAATCCCCCCGTGTCCATCGGTCCGGCTCAGGTGGGGGGCGCCTTGGCGCGGCGACCGTCGGCCACCGCCGGCCCCGCCTGAGCTCGGGGGTCGCTTCGTGGACCCCGGAGACCGATCCACCAGGTTAAAATCATCCCGACCAGGGCCGCGACGACTCCCAACGCGAAGATCGCGTGGAGTCCGTCGTAGAAGCTCGCCCGGGCGACCGGGTAGTAAAGCCCCCTCAAGGCCGGAGGGAGCAGGGCGGCCCCCGCCGCGAACTCCCCCGGAATGATCGCGGCCACCAACCGGGAGGTCAGCCCGGTCGCCGCGATGGGCCCTCCGGCAATGCGGGCGACGAATCCGTTCGTGACCGCGGCTCCGAACAGCACCGCCCCGCCCGCCCAGCCGAATGCGACGCTCAGCGCTCGGAGCGTGGAGTTCATGGCCGAGGCGACACCCGCCTCCCCCTCCGGCGCGGCCGACAAGGCGGCCCGGCTGATCTCGGGTTGGTAGAGTCCCGCGCCGGCCCCGACCAGAGCAAGGCCCGGAAGGTAGGCCCATACCCCGGAGCCCGCCGCGGCGCCGTAGAGCAGGCTCCCTCCGACGGCACTGAGGCCCATCCCCACGAGGAAGATCCGTGCGGAGCCCCAGCGGACGGCGGCTCGGCCGGCCCCCAGGGAGGTCAGGACCGACGCCAGGGCGATCGGAAGGAGGGCGACGCCCGCGTCGAGGGGTGAGGCGCCGAGGTATCGCTGGAAGTAGAGCGGGAGGTAGACGAAGAGGGACCAGTAGGTGAGGGCGATCACCACGGTCCCCAGCGTGCCCAGCAGGAACCCCCGCCGGCGGAAGAGGGTCAGGTCGAACATCGGAGCGACCGCGGTCCGCTCCCTCCAGAGGAACCCCACGGCGCAGCCCACGAATCCCGCCAGCAGCGCGACGACCCAGGGCGAGGCCCAGCCTTGGGAAGGACCCTGCTCGGCGGCGACCAGGGCGGTCGCGGCCGCGCCGATGAAGAGGGCGGCGCCCGAAAGATCCCAGGCGGCCCGGGGCGCGCCGGTGGACTCACCCACCCGGGTGAAGGTCAGGCCCACGACCGCACCGGCGATCGGAACGTTGATGAAGAAGATCCAAGGCCACCCGGCGAGCGTCACGACCACGCCCCCGACGATCGGACCGGCCGCGACTCCCGCGCCGAGCACGGCGGCCCACAGGCCGAAGGCGGCGGGTCGGCGCGGCGCCGGAGTCTCGGCATTGAGGAGGGCGAGCCCGGCCCCGAAGGCGAAGGCCGACGCCACCCCCTCGGCCAGCCGGGCGAGGATCAGCGCATCGATCGTCGGCGCCAGCCCGCAGAGGAGGGAGGTGAGCCCGAGACCCGCCACTCCCAGACCAAAGACCAGCCTCCGCCCGAACCGGTCGCACAGGTATCCGGCGAGCAACAGCAGGGCGCCCTGCGCGACCACATAGACCACCAGCACCAACTCGAGGCGGTAGAAGCTCGGCCGAAACTGCTGCTGGATGGCCGGAAGGGCCACGACGACGACCGTCGTGTCGAGCACCATCATGAAGGTGGCTGCGGCTACGACCAGCAGGGCCTCGCCGGGGCGGTGAGCCCGGGGGAGGGGAGGGCGGGCCGACGGAGCCGGGGCCGGTCGGTCCGGCATCGCCTAGCGGCGCGGTCGGTCCGGCCGCCGACTCCGGCCCCGGGGATCGAAGCCCCGTCCGCCCCTCCGGGGGGGCGGGCCCCCGCGGAACGACCGGGGACGGTCGGCCGGAACCGCCGTCCGGTCCGGGGCCTTGTCGTAATCGAAGTCGGGCAGCCGGCTGCGGGGGATCTCGATGCCCAGGTGCGACTCAATCCGGCGGAAGTCGCGCTCCTCCTCCGGCGCGACCAGGGAGTAGGCGTCCCCACGACGGGTGGCCCTCGCCGTACGGCCGACCCGGTGGATGTACGTCTCCGGGCCGTCCGGCAGATCGAAGTTCACCACGTGGGAGACCCCTTCCACATCGATCCCTCGGGCGGCGATGTCGGTGGCGACCAGGATCCGGTGCCGCCCCTCCCGGAACCCGTCCAGTGCGCGCACCCGCTGGCTCTGGCTCCGGTTGCCGTGGATCACATCGACCGAGAAGTGGGCCGCCGAGAGTTTGCGGGCGATCCGGTCGGCCCGATGCTTGGTCCGCGCGAAGACCAGCACGCTGGTCATGGTCTTGTCGGCCAGCAGGGCCTCGAGCAGGTCGCCCTTGCGGTGCGCCGGGACCGGGAGCGCCAGGTGGGTCACGCCCACCGCCGCGACGGTCGTGGCGGGGATGTGGACCATCTTGGGATCCACGAGGATGTCGCGGGCGAGCTTGATCACATCGGGCGGCATCGTGGCCGAGAAGAAAAGGGTCTGGCGGCGGCGAGGAAGGGAGGAGAGGACCCTTCGGACATCCGGAAGGAATCCCATGTCGAGCATCCGGTCGGCCTCGTCCAGGACCAGGACCTCGAGCCCGCTGAAGTTCACGTAACCGCGGCTCATGTGGTCGAGGAGGCGGCCGGGGGTCGCCACGATGATCTCCGCGCCGCCCCGCAGCGCCCGTTCCTGGTCGCCCATCCCGACCCCGCCGTAGACGACGGCGGAGCGCACCCCGGTGTGCCGGCCGAGGACCCGCAAAAACTCCATCGCCTGGAGCGCCAGCTCGCGGGTAGGGGTGAGGACCAAGGCCCGGACCCGGCCCCGGGGGCCGGTCATCAGCCGCTCGAGGATGGGCAGGAGGAACGCGGCCGTCTTGCCGGTGCCGGTCTGGGCCGTTCCGATGATGTCCCGACCCCCGACGGCCGCCGGGATCGCTTCCTGCTGGATCTGGGTGGGTTCCCGGTAGCCGAGCTCCTCGACGCCGCGCCGGAGATGGGGATGGAGCGGCAGATCGTTGAACGAGGACGGTTTGGCTTTGGCGGGCGGGATCGTCGGCTCGGACTCTACCATGCAATTTCTCGGTCGCGGAGGAACCAAAGGTACCCGACCGGGGGGAGCAGGCCCCCCGGTTAAGGTTTGTGCGCGGGGCCGGGGGCGAGTGAGGCCTTCACGGCCCCCCTCCGGGGCCGGGGGTCGATGGGCCGGTCGACGGCGGCTTCACTCTCGAGGGCCGGGTCTTGGATCCGCCGCCACCGTACGAATTTCGCGCCCGGGTCGGGGCCGTCCAGCCGGGACGCCAGGTTCGCGCCGATCTCGGTGAGGATCAGGGCCATCCCCGCCGGCACACCGCGCTCGGCCCGGAGCAGTTCCCGGGCGATCCGCCCGGCGCCGTAGACCGGATGGCGGATCGCCCGGTCCCCAAAGCTGCCCGGAGCGTGGCCGAACATCGCCCCGATCTGCCGATGCCCCGCGTGGATGCGGCGTCGCTGGATCCAGAGATCCCGCCACCGCTCCGGGACGACGATATCGACCTGGGCCGAGGGGGCGTAGGCCAGCGTCCCTCCGAGCCGGCGGAGTTCGGCCGCCAGATACGCTCCGTCGTTCACGATCCCCGGGGGCAGCGTGGGCCGTCCCTCCGAACGGATCAACAGAAGCTCGTCGGAGAGGTGGGGCATCTCGTCAGTCCCCAGGAGTTCCCGGTGGTAGAGATGATGGAACTTCCAGAGCAGGGCCAGCGTCGCCGCGAGCAGGGTGCCGGGGTGGGTCGGGCGGGGCACCGGACGACCCATGATCGCGAGGGCCGGTCCGGGGAGGGTCTCGGCCTGGAGAACGAGTTCGGCCACCGCGCCCGGATGGGCCCGGGCGTCGCCGTTCAGGAGGATGAAATAGTCCGTCCCGTCGTACTTCAGAATCTCGGCCAGAGCGGCCGACTTGCCGCGACGCTGGGGCTCGACGAGGAGACGCACCCTTGGATCCGCGGCCGCACATTTTCGGGCGACGGCGAGGGTGCCGGGGTCGTCGGCCGGTACGGCGATCCGGAACTCCTTCCAGAGGATGCCCTCGGGAAGCTCCTGATCGCGCAACGAATCGAGCGACCAGCGGAGCCGCTCCCCCTCACGGTAGGCCGCGATCCCAGCGACGAGCCGGAGCGGCCGGCCGGTGGAGTCGGCCCCGGTCACCGACCCTCCGTGACCGACACCTCTCGGTACCGCCGCTCGAGGTCATCGAACCGGCGGCTCTGGTAGAAGAGGCGCCCGAGACGGGTGATAGTCCGGAACTCCTGGGCGGGCCGGCCCTCCCGCCGCAGCCGATGGTTCCGCCGTAACCCCACCAACTGAAGGTACGGGGCGAGCAGGAGATACAGGGCGAGGTTGGTGAGCCGGGTCGGCCACGACGCCGGGTACGACCGGGGTTGGGGCGGGAAGCCGTCCCGGGCCCATCGGCGATAGAGTCGGGGGGCCTCCGAGGCCATCCACGGGCACGCTCCCAGGAGCCCCCGGTAAAAATCCTCGCCCAGGACCACCCGGGCCATCAGGGCTTCCCGGGCGTACAGGAGCCCCCGGGCGCGGAGATACTCCTCGACCAGCGTACGGTCATCGGTGACGAAATTGAAGCACCATCGGGAGGGTTCCCCGGATGCCCCGGCGCGGGGTCGTCGGCGGACCGCGAGGAACGCCCGGGCCAAAAATACCCAGACTGCGCCCCGGGCCGTACAGACCAGCAGATCGAGATCGTCGGAGACCACCGCCGACCCGTAGGCGACCGATCCGGTCACGGCCGCGCACCGAACCTCCGACCGGGGATCCTGCATCCAGGGGGAAAAGAATTCGCGGGCCCGCTGGAGATACCCCTCCGGCCGGGCCTCGGCGTCGGGGCGCTCGCTTCCGGGGACAACGCTCGTCGGGTAGGCCCGGCCGTTCGCGATCACCGTCGAGGGCAGGTTGTGCAGGATCCACTCCCCGACCTCGGCCTCGGATCGCGGAGCGTCGTCGGGCAACAGTTCCGTGAGGTCCCTCAGCGGAACTCCGCCGGAGGAGCCCTGGCCGAGCTCCACGGCGAGGCGGAGCCGGCCCATCCATGACGGGGGTCCCATCCGAGCATTCATTCCCTAAAACGGTCCGAAGAATCGACACGCGGGGGTGGTATTTATCCGTCCGCGGTTCCCGGCACGCCCCCGGGGGCGTGGGGGCCCCGGCGGCGGAACGTGAGCAGGAGATGATCCCCCAGCCACCGGCCCGGCCCGTGGGTTCCGACCCAGCGATCGAGCCGCTCCAGGCGAGCGAACCGGGTCGAGAACATCTCGGCATAGCGCACCAGATCGGACGGCGGGAGCATCACCGGAACCCCCTCGGTCCTCTCGAGCCGGAACCCTTCCGCGAAGAGCCTTCGCATCTGCGGGGCCGAAAACGCCACGACATCGACGCAGAACCGAGACGACCCGACCCGAACCGGATCCCGCCAGCGTCCGGCGGCTCTCTCGAACCGCCCGGTCAGGGCATACGCGAGGATCTCGAAGGCGCACCACCGGTTGTAGACCCCGGCCAGGAACGGAGCGCCTTCGGGGAGCAATCGACCGAGAGCTGCGGCCACCGGGGCCAGATCCGGCTCGCAGTTGAGCGCCCCGTAGGTGGAAAAACCTCCCTGGAAGGCCGTCGATCCGTATTCGGGAACCAGTTGGTCCAGGTCGCGCGCGCGGAGCCGGTGGACCCGAAGCCGATCCTGGGCTCCGGCCTCTCGGGCCTTCCGCTGAACCACCTCGAGCATCCGCGCCGAGATATCGACCGCGACGACCTCGTGACCGGATTTGAGAAGTTCGAGGGTCTCCATCCCGGACCCGCAACCGATCTCCAGGATGGGGGACCGGGCTTCGAAGATCCGGTGGAGTTGGGCGAGCGACCGGTCCCGGAGCAGCCGGTTCATGCGGTTGCCGAGAATGTGCCGATCGTAGTCGAAGGCGATCAGGTCGAACTCGGACTCCAGCCAGCCGTAGTACCGGCCCTCGGGATCGGCCGGAGGGGAGTCCTTGGACGGGGTCAGGGCCAGCACCCGTCCCGGACGGGCGAACCACCGTTGCACGGCCCGCTCTCCGTACTTGGCCCGGAACCGCTCCAGGATCTCCGCGATCTCCCCGCCATCGGTGACGAGCCGGGGGATCGCCGATGCCGCCGCCCCGCGGCACCGGTAGTCGGCCCGCCCGGCCCTCAAGACCTCGGTGGGCCACCCCGCCGCCCGATCGGTGGCGACCAGGTAGAGGACCGGTCCCTCCTCCACGAACGCGAGCGGAACCACCCCGCCGGGGGTGGCCAGCAGCACGACCTCGGGATCCGAGTCCCGCGCCGGGACCGGGGAAGGACGGCTCATCGGCCCGACGGGCTGCGCCTCGACTCGGTCCGGAGGGCGTCCACGATCGCCGGGATTTCGTAGTCGAGGTTTTCCACCACCTTGTCCCCGACGGGGCGGCGCTGAAAGATCAGGCCCCGGCTCGAGGCGAGCAGGAGGTAGGATCGATGCTTCAGGTCCACGCCGAAGCAGATCCCATGGTTGCTCACGAGCCACTTGAGGAAGAGCCGTTCCGAATAGAGCTTCACGGAGGATCCGCTCGGCTCTAGGCCACGCCACGATATCTACTCTCGGGAGGTACCCGGGCCGGAGGGCGAAGGATGGCCCGGGCGAGCGCATCGAGCACCGGGACGAGGCGACGGTGACGTGACCGAACTCCCGCCGGTGGACGTGGCCGTCCGGACCTTCAATTCGGGCCGCACCCTCGAGGCCTGCCTCCGGGCGGCCCGACAGTGGCTCCCGATCCACCACCTCTGGGTGATCGACCGGAACAGCACCGACTCGACCCGGGCGATCGCCGAGTCGTTCGGCGCCGAGCTCCGGAGCGAAGAGACGGGCATCGGACGCGCGACCCGGCTGGCCTTCGAACTGGCCGATACCCCGACACTGCTCTTCCTCGATAGCGACGTCGAGCTCGTCCTCCCCGACTTCTATGCCCGAGCCCATCGACGGCTCTCCGAGCCCCAAGTCGGCGCCGTCGTGGGCAACGCCTGCCACCATCCGTTCGCCTACGGTCTCCCGCTCGGGCTCACCCTGCTTCCGGTCGCCTGGGGCCGGACCGTGGCCCTGCCGGAGGTCGCCCAGGGCTCCGAGACCTACTATCTTCGCCGAGCGTTGGCCCGGGACCATCGCAAGGTGGCCTACCTCCCAGACGCCATGGTCCACCGCAGTCCGTACCGTGGTCGGGACTGGCCGGAGTGGCAGGGGGCCCAGATCCGGGCGGCGGCCGGGGGCAGCCCCCGGGAACTCGCCTTCTCGCTCCTCGTGCCCCTGCTGATCCACGCCAACAGCCGCTCGCTCCGCAACCTCCTCTACACCCCGGTCTTCGATCTCAAGCTCCTGCGCGGCTACCTGGCCCCGGGCCGGTGGAGAGTTCGGGACCGTCGCACGCTTTCGAGCTCAGCGGGGGAAGCGGAGGCGTGAATTCGTCCGTGCCCCCGGCCGGAGCGTCGATCGCCGCCCGGCGGCCCTGGAACCGCCTCCTGAGGCGCCTGAACCCGGCGGCCTGGCTTCTCCTCGGCCTCGCGCTCCGGGAAGTGCTCTCCTTCTGGACCGGGCAGCAGTACGACTTCGAGGTCTGGATCCGCAATGCCTACTGGGTCGGCCCCGGGGTCACACCGTACCAGGTCTTTCTGCCGGCGCCCCATCTGAGCTTTGCCTATCTCACGGTGGCGTTGCCGTCGGTCGGATTCCTGCCGCTGTGGACCATGATCCTGGTCGGGATCTACCACGGCTACCTCGCGCTTCCGTGGTCGAGCCGATGGCTCGCGTACTTCCTGTTGAAGCAGCCCGAGGTGTGGGGGGACGTCCTCCTGGGCTACCTGCTCTACCGCTTCGTACTCCGGGAGTCCGGTCGTGAGGATCGGGCCCGGGGCATTCTCGCCTTCTGGATGCTCTTCCCCTACCCGATCATCATCGCGGCGATGTGGGGCCAGTTTGACTCCCTCGTGACGGCGTTCTGGATCGCCGCCCTGCTCGCGGAGGCCGCCTGGGTCTCGGGGTCGCTTCTGGGGACCTCGATCTTCCTCAAGTTTCTTCCCCTGATCGCCCTGCCGTACCACCTCGTCCGGGACCGAGGGAAGGGGGTGGTCCTGGTCCTGGTCGCGTGCGCGATCCCGATTCTCGGAACGGCCGCCTTCTTCCTGGCCTTCCACTGGAGCCTCCCCGGGTTCGAGGGGCTGGTCAACGCGCAGGTTCACGGCAATTCGGGAGGGATGACCTATGCGTCCTTGCTCGAGTCGCCCTACCTCAGCCCCTACCTCGAGCCGACGGTCTTCTACACCGCGTTCTCCTACCTCTGGATCCCGGTCGTCCTTGGGGTGGGTATCTGGGCCGCCCGCCGGTTCTCCGTCCGTAACGCCGAAGCGACGGTTCAGGCGATGCTGCTCATCCTCATCGCCTACATGCTGACCCGGCAGGATGTGTACGAGCAGATCGTGATCTACCTGCTGGTCTTCCTCCTCCTCGACTGTGTCCTCTGGCATCCGGAGCGCCGCCGCCACCTCGCCTGGGTCACGGGCGTGGCGACCGTCTACCTCCTGGTGAATCAGGACCTCCTCCTGCAGCTCCTCGGGCCCCTCACCCCCGCGGCCCTGACCCTGGCCGACTCGGCCAACGGGAGTCCGGTCCTCGGCCCGCTGAGGAATGTGGGGCTGATCGTTCTGGGCCTCATCTTCACCGCGGTCCTCCTTTGGCTGGCGTGGGAGGTCGCCCGCTCTCCGCGGGGACGTCGGGGGATGGCCCTCCGGGCGGAGGAGAACGGGGCGGCCCGTCGTGGACCGGCGCCGGGAAGCTGACACGATGCGGGTCCTGCTCGCTGCCCAACGGTTTCCCCCGGCGATCGGCGGAGTGGACCGGCACGTGCAGGCGCTCGCCGAGCGGCTGCCGGACGAAGGGATCGAATCGGTCGTGGTCACGACCGATCTCAGGACGCCCCGACCCTGGGCCCGGTTCTCACCGGCCGAGCTCCCGCCCCCGACCCGGTATCCGGTCTTCCGCCACCGGCCGTACTTCGCCCTCCCGTTGCCCAACGACCTCGGGATTGTCTCGCCGGGGATGCTGCGCCGGCTCGGGACCGAGCCCGGGGCCCTGATCCACGCCCACGGGTTCGCCCAGTTCCCGACATGGGCCGGAGCGCTCGCCGCCTCCCTTCGGAGGCTCCCGCTCGTCGTCACCCCCCACTCCGACCCGGGCCGGCCCCATTGGGGGCGGGCCGGGTTCGATGCCCTGGTCCGTTGGGGCACCCTCGCGCCGGCGCGACGGGTCATCGCCGAGACCGAGATGGAGCGGCGATTCCTGGTCCGGATCGGGGTGCCCGCCGACCGGCTCCGGGTCATTCCGGGCGGAATCGATCTCTCCCGGTGCCCCCCGGCGACCCCCGGTGACCGGCCCCCCACCCCCCGACTCCGGATCCTCTTCGTCGGTCGCGTCGACTTCGATCAGAAGGGGATCGACGTGCTCCTGGAGGCGGCCGGCCGGCTGGCCCGCCGGACCGACCTGGAGTGGCGGATCGTGGGGGAGATCTGGGTTCCGCGCGCGGAGCTCGACGATCGTTGTTCCCGCCTTTCCCCCTCGGTCCGCCTCACCATCACCGGGCGCCGTTCCGAGACGGAGCTCGACGCCGAGTATCGAAACGCCGACATTCTCGTGGTGCCCTCCCGCTTCGAGCCGTTCGGCCTGGTGCTGCTCGAGGGGATGGCTCGCGGCCTCCCGATCATCGCGAGCCGGGTCGGAGGGATGCCCGAGCTGGTCGGCGAGAGCGGGTCGGCCCTTTGGGTCCCGCCCGGGGATCCCGGGGCCTTGGCCGAGGCGATCGAACGGCTGGCGGACGATCCGGCCCTCCGGCGGCGGATGGGGTCGGCCGGTCGGCCCCGGGCCGCAGCGTTCGACTGGGCCCGGCGGATCCCCGAGGTAGTCTCAGTCTACCGGGAAGCCCTCGCCGAGAGTTGAGTACGCACGGCAACCGTAAGGCGGGGCGCGGGGTTCCCGGGCGGTGAGGCATCCGGGTTGGTGGATCGGCCTGCTCGAGGCGACCGCGATCGTCAGCGCGGTCCTGGCGGTCCTCGTCGGGTGGGTGGTCGGCGCCGGAGGACCCGCGGCCTCCGCCTGCACCGCCTACCCGGGCTGCCTCTTCACCCCCTCAGGAGTTGTGGCCGGGATTCATGTGGTCGGGGCCGGCCTGCTGCTCCTGCTCGCCTTGGTCTCGCTCGTCCTGGCCTTGGCCCTCCGGGCCACGGCGCCACGGTTGGCGCTCTGGGCGGCCGCCGCCTTGGGGGTCCTCATCGGCATGGCCAGCCTCGGCAGCCTGTTCGCGGCCGGCGTTCTCTCCACTTCCCTCGCGCCGGTCCAGTACGGGTTCCTGACCGCCTTGGTCGCGCTCGACCTCATCCTGGCCGGGGCCACCCACGCGGCGGGCCGATCGGACGCCCGCGCCGGCCCGGTGGGGCGCTAACGGCGCTGCTCCCGGTTCAGCCAGTCGCGGAGCGGACGGAAGTACTCGAGGAGTCCGCTCGCATCCATCCGGCGTTCGCCGGTGACCGATTCCAGCGCCTCCGGCCACGGACGGCTCTGCCCCATCTCCATCATCGTCCGGAGGCGGGCGCCGGCCTCGCGGTTGCCGTAGATCGTGAACTCGTGGAGCGCCCCGTCCCACCCGGAGGCCCGGGCGAGTGCGCGGTGCATCTGGAACTGGAGGATGTAGGCGAGGAAGTAGCGCAGGTACGGCACGCTCGCCGGAATGTGGTACTTCGCCCCCGCATCGAAGGTGTCGGGATCCCGGCGACTGGGCGGGGCGATGCCCTGCAGCTCCTCGCGGAGCTCCCACCATCTCCGGTTGAGCTGGTCGGGGCCGACTCGGCCCGAGAAGACCTCCCATCGCCACCGATCGACGGCCACGCTGAACGGAAGGAACGGTACCTTGTCGAGGGCGATCCGGAGCAGCCCCCCGACGGGGGAGGCCGGGGCGGGATCGGCTCCGGCGAGTCCGATCCGGGCGAGGTAGGCCGGGGTCACGCTGAGCCCGATCAGATCCCCGAGCGCCTCATGGAAGCCGTCGTGGGCGCTGTCCCGGAAGAGAAACGGCTGCCGTCGGCAGGCGAGTTGATAGTAGGTGTGTCCGAGTTCGTGGTGGATGACCTGGAACTCCTCCCCGGTGGTTTCGATGCACATCTTGATGCGGACATCCTGGTCGAAGTCCAGGTCCCAGGCGCTGGCATGGCAGACCACCTCCCGGTCTTTCGGACGGGAAAACATCGAGCGCTCCCAGAAGCTGGCGGGCAACGGTTCGAAGCCGATCGACGTGAAGAACCGCTCCGCATAGCGGACCATCTCCCGGGGATCGGAGATGCGGGCCCGCAGGACATCGGTCAGCGCCGGCCCCCCCGAAATCCCGGTCGGGGTGATCCCGGTGCTGAGCGACTCCCAGGACTGCGCCCACATGTTGCCGAGCAGGTGGGCGGGTATCGGGCCCCCGTCCGAAACGAGCTCGGGGTAGCGCTCCATGAGCCGCTGCCGGACCCAGCGGTGGAGATCCCGGTAGAGCGGGGCCACCTGCTCCCAAAGCCGCTCGACCTCGGCCGTGAGTTGGTCGGGCGGCATATCGTAGCGGGACCGCCACATCTCCCCGGTATCGGCGAACCCGAGCTCCCGGGCCCCGCGGTTGGCCAAGTCCACATACCGGAGGAAGTCGGCCCGCATCGGCCGTCCGACCTCGTGCCAGCCGTTCCACGCCGCCTCCATCAGCGCGGGGTCGTCGCTCTCCGCCAGGATCCGGGAGAGCCCTTCGAGGTCGGTCGGCTCCTTCCGACCGGGAAGGACGACCCGGAAGGTGGCGTACCGCCCCTCCATCGCGGCCACGCGATGCGCCAGTTCTTCGGACTCCCCCGGCCCGGAAGGCGCCACCAGCGACTGCGAGAGCCTCAGGAGGAGGCCCTTGCGGCGCAGGTCGGCCGGCAGGTCCGCGGAGTCAAATCGAGTCCAGTTCCGGGCCATCTCGACACTCGCCCGTACCCGACGGGCAAAGGCTCGAGCCGCCAGATCGGCGGTGTCCAGGGACAGGTAGGTGGCGTGTACCCACTCGGCGCGCTGGCTCTCGACCGACAGATCGAGGAGCCGGGCCTCGGCCTCCCGCAGGAATCCCTCCGCCGCCTCACTCCCACGACTCCCGTTTCCACCGGTGGCTGGCATGGTCCGTGCAGGCCGACTCTCCCTATTACCGCTGGCCGTCGGGCCGCCGGCCCAACTTCGGAGTTCCAGAGGGGACATTTGTTTAAGTAGGACCGCCCCCGCTACCCTTTCGGGAGGCCCAGTTCCGTCCGCCCCATGACCGTAACCCCCCTGACGGGAGCCCCCACTCCCCCCCGCGGTTTCGTCTCGATCGGTAAAGCGACCCCCCAGGGCGTGGGACTGCACCCCCGACTCAGCCTCGAGGCGGCCGCGACCTTCGCGATTGAGATCGATACGGCCCGGGTGCGGGCTGCCACCGAGGGCCGAAACTTCGTCTACACCATCCGCTGGCACTAGCTCTCCCCCCGGGGAGTTCCCCGACGACTCCCGTGGGGTGAGGAGGTTCGGCATCGGGGTCGTGGGCGCCGGCCGGGCATCGCCGTGGCCCGGAGGGCGGGTCGAGCAGATCATCTCGGGAAGGGAAGTCCTACGTTTCGTCGCTCGTCGGGCCAGCTGCGCTGGCTTGCGCCCGCAGATTCGCCCCATCTTCCGGGTCCCATAGACGGTGAGCGCGAGGCGGCGCGACGCCGCCATCCACGCCTCCGGCGGCCCCAACGCTTCGGCCAGCGTCGGCGCGGCACCACGAGCCGACCCGGCCTCATCGTGAGCCGGGGTTGGACCGCCGCCGAGAACGCCCACGTAAGTCGGGCGGTTGTGGGCTCCGTTCGCCGGTACGTCCATGCGCCCTGCGCCATAACTCCCGGCCCATCGAGCCGAAGGGGCTACCGGCGCCCACCAACGCACCATCGGGGGTCACGGAAGGCCGAGCCGGCCCGATCACGGTGACTCCCGCTCGTTGAACCGACGGGCCGAAGCCGTGCGACGAGCGAAGAGCCCCTGCTTGGACAACGCATCGGCCCGCTGGTTCTCCTCCCGAGGCACCCAGCGGAACCGAACCTCCTGGAATCCTTGGCTCAGCTCCATCAGCCTCTCGTACAGGGGCTTGAGGTGCGCGGCCCGAACCGCGTATTTCCCGGTCGCCTGCCGGATGACGAGCTGGCTGTCGCCCCGGACTTCCAGGGGGCCCGAGTAGCCCGAGCGGGCGAGGAACTCGAGCGCCCGGATCGCGGCGACATACTCGGCCACATTGTTGGTGGCTTCGGGGGCATGGGGGGGCGCGGCCAGCCCGCACTCTTCCCGATCGTGGCCTCCACCCTCGACGGTGAACCCGTACGCCGCCACGCCCCCGCCCCTCGCCGGCTCGCAAGCACCGTCAAAGTGAACGACGACCGTCACCGCACACGACCCTCCGACCCCCCACCGCGACCCGCGAGGCATTCCCGGGTGCGCCCGGAGTTCCCGGCGGATGGACCCATAGGTTCATGAAGTAGAAGGCCCACTCACCGATCAAGCGATCCATGGCGACGACCGTACCCCCCAGTCGAGCGAACCGACCCCTTGGAGTGACGATCCTGGCCGTGATTATGGCCCTGCTCGGTGTGATCCTGCTGCTGGTGGGCTTGGTGGGCCTGGTCCTGGTCATCGGCTCGGTGATCGTACCCGTCGGCCTGTCCGGGTTCCAGTTCTTTGGCCTGAGCGCCTCACTCGGCTTCGCGATCCTCTTCCTGCTCGGGATCATCACCCTCGTCCTCGCGGTCGGCCTCTGGCATCAGCGGCAGTGGGCCCTCATCCTCGCCGTGATCATCCTCCTCATCGAGGCGGCGAGCGGCATCTACTCGTTCGTCAAGGGGGGCAGCAGCGCCTACGGCGACCTGACCACCCCGGTGATCGAGATCCTGATCCTGCTCTATCTGGTCGCGGTCCGCCGACACTTTCACTGAGCCGCCCCCGGCCGCCATCGCTAAGGGGCCGGTGGGGTTGGCCGCCGCATGGCGAACCCGCTGGCCACCATCCGGACGACCCAAGGCGACGTGAAGATTGAGCTCTACCGGGACCGCGCCCCCAAGACCACCGAGAACTTTCTGACCCTCGTCCGCAAGGGATTCTACAACGGCCTCACCTTCCACCGGGTCATCCCGGGGTTCATGGTGCAGACCGGCTGTCCGAAGGGCGACGGGACCGGCGGGCCCGGCTACGAGATCCGGGACGAATTCCACCCCGAGCTGCGGCACGATGGGCCGGGGGTGGTTTCGATGGCCAACGCCGGCCCCAACACGGGGGGAAGCCAATTCTTCATCACCTTGGCGAAGACGCCCTGGCTCGACCAGAAGCACGCGATCTTCGGCCGCGTCCGCACCGGCCAGGAGGTGGTCGAGAAGATCGCCAACGTGCCCCGGGACAGCCACGATCGACCGAAGAGCCCGGTCCGGATCGTCGAGATCACGGTAGCGGGCGCCTAACCCGAGCTACCCGATCGGTTCGGCCGCGGGTTCAGGTCCCCGGACCCCCGGGGGAGATTCCCGCCGGCCCGGCCGGCGCAACAGGGAGAGCACGATCGCCACCCCCAGAAGCCCGAGGGAGACCGTGAAGGCCAGGCTCTGCCCGGACAGGTAGCTGGCCGCATCCTGGGGGGAGAGCCGGCCGCTGATGGTCCCGACGAACAGCGCGTAGGCGATCCCGGCGGGGACGGCGAGGGTGATCGCGGTCAGGGAGAGCGCGAAGCTCATCACCATGCCCGTCTGGCGGAAGGTGTTCATGATGCCGGATCCGACCCCATATTTCGTGGGCGGAGTTTCGGACATGATCGACGCCGTGTTCGCCGGCCAGAAGAGCCCCCCGCCGACTCCGTAGACGGCCTCGACCAGGGCGAGGTCGAGCAGCGGGGTCGAGGTTGTGAGGCGGGTCAGGAACAGCAACGCCCCGGCCTGAAGGAGGAGCCCCACGGTCGCGACGATCCGGGGGCCGATGCGGTCGGAAAGGATGCCCCCGAAGGGGCCGACCACGGCGGTGCCCACCGCCACCGGCAGGATCAGGTAGGAGGCGGTCAAGACCGACAGGCCGGCGATCCCCTCGAGGTAGAAGAGGAGCAGGAAGTTGACACTGAAGAGGGCGAGCATCTGGAGGAACGCGGTCGCCACCCCGTAGGTGAACGCCCGGTTTCGGAAGAACTCGGCATGGATCACCGGGTCCAGGGCATACCGGGTCTCCCACCGGGCGAAGACGGGGAAGAGGATCGCCGCCCCCACCAGCATCCCGAGCGTTGCAGCCTGGCTCCACCCGTAGAGGAGCCCCCAGCTGACGGCGACAAGGAGCAGGGTGATCGCCGCCGTGAAGAGCAGTCCGCCCACCAGGTCGAAGTAGGGCCGCGGGGCTCCGGTGCGGCGTACCTCGGTCGAGCGGAGCGTCCAGTAGCCCCAGAGGGTACCGATGAGTCCGATCGGGAGGTTGATCAGGAAGATGAGCCGCCAGGTCGTGAACGCGATGATGACGCCCCCGAGGATGATGCCGAGGATGCTCCCGAACCCCCAGACCACCGCGGTGCCCCCGAAGGCCCGCCCGCGCTCCCGGGCGGGGAACGCCTCGGAGATGATGGCAAAGGAGTTGGCCATCAACAGCGCCGCGCCGAATCCCTGGATCGCCCGGAACCCCACGAGCGAGATCCCGGTCGGAGCGAGCCCCGAGAACAGGGACCCGATCGTGAAGATCCCGAACCCCGCCAGGTACATCTGTTTGCGGCCGAAGAGATCCCCGAGCCGGCCCAAGGTGATGCCGAAGGTCGTGCTGACCAACAGGTAGGCCAGGACGACCCAGACGACCGTGATGAAGTCGGTCCGCAGATCCGAGGCGATGGGGAACAGTGCCAGCAGCACGACGGTGCTGTCCACCGCCGCCATCAGCGACCCGAGGGAGGTGACCGAGAAGGCCTTCCACTTGTAGTCCATCGCCCCCGCCGACGAAGCCCGGCCCTTTTGAGCCTTCCCGGGCGTCGGGGCCAACCGGGGCCCCCACGCGGACCCTATGTAGGTCGCCTCGCATCCCCGGTGGGTTCACGGAATGCGGGGTTCGAACGGGCTGTGGCTCAAGACCTTCCGCCACCCCGATCTCGGGAACGCTTCGTACCTGGTGGGCTACGGCCGGGAGGCCGGCGTGATCGATCCGGTCCGGGACATCGGCCGGTACGTCGCCGAGGCCCGGGGGCGCGGCGCCCGGATCCGGTGGGTTCTCGAGACCCACCTCCACAACGACTTCCTCTCCGGCGGGCGGGAACTCGCCCGCCGGTCGGGGGCCGAACTCGGGGCCCCGAAGGGCTCCCGGCTCGCGTTTCCCCATCGCGCCCTCTCGGATGGCGATCGGCTCGACCTCGGCCCGGGCCGGCTGGTCGGACGGGCCAGCCCGGGCCACACCCCCGAGCACACGAGCTACCTTTGCCTGGACGAGCACGGGCGGCCCCGCCGACTCTTCTCGGGCGGCAGCCTCATGGTGGGCTCGGCCGCGCGGCCGGACCTTCTCGGTCCCCGGCATACCCTTCCCTTGGCCCGGGACGAATGGACCACCCTCCGGCGGTACGTCCGGGAGCTCCCGGCGAGCGTGGCGGTCCACCCGACCCATGCCGGGGGGAGCTTCTGCGGGGTCGGGGCGTCCACCCAAGCCGCCTCGACCGTCGGCCGTGAGCGACGGCAGAACCGTCTCATCCGCGCCCCGTCATTCGTCGCATTTGTCGAACGGTACCTGACCTCGGACCCGTTCCCGAGCTACTATCTCGGGATGAGGGAGCGCAACCGCCGCGGGCCACCGCCGCTCGGTGATCCGCCCGAACCCCCGGCACGGCTCTCGCCCCAGGAGGTCGCGCGCGCCGCGACCCGCCCGAGCGTCCGGGTCCTCGATCTTCGGACCTACCGGCAGTTCGACGCCGGCCACATCCCCGGCAGCCTCTACATCGGCCGGGAGGGGACCTACACGGCCTGGGTGGGATGGACCTGCCGGGCCTCCGACCGGTTCATCTTGGTGGGGGGCTCCGAAGCCGACCAGGTCGAGGGGAGCCGGGCCCTGCAGCGGATCGGGTTCGACCGCATCCTCGGCCAGCTGGCCGGCGGCTGGCCCGCGTACGCGGCGTCCGGGGCCCCCCTCCGAACGACCCGACGGGCCCGGATGCCCGATTTGCGGCGGCGGCTCAGCCTCGGGCAGCCGATGACCGTGCTGGACGTCCGACAGCCGAGCGAGTTTGCACGACTCCACCTTCCCGGAGCCCGTTCGGTTCCCCTCGGGGAGCTGGGGGCCCGGAGCCTCCGCGACCTTCCCCGAGAGGTCCCGATCTACGTCCACTGTGCCCGGGGGGAGCGGTCCGCCGTCGCCGCCGGGCGGCTCGAAGCCCTCGGCTTCGAGCAGGTGATCCACGTCACGGACGGGCCCGACCAGTGGTGACCGGAACGGGGGTCCCGGCCGCCTATCGGGCCGGATAGTCGAACGGCAGCCGCTCGCCCGGGTGGGCCAGATCCTCGGCGGTGGTCACCACGCCCGCGATCAGGGAGAGGCCGGTGATGAGGATCAGCAGGAGGATGAGAAGACCGAACCCGATCGTCAGACCGCCCGCCGACACGGCCACATGGATCGTCGAGTTCTGGAAGATCACGTAGAGGTAGCCAATCCCCACGAGACCGGAGAGTATCGAGAGTGGGCCGTACAGCCGGGTCGGTTTGAGGGCGGTCGCCGCCCCCTCGAGCAGGCCGATGGCGATGCCGAGGAGCAACGGGAGGGTGGCCGCAACGGCGAAGCCGACCGACGACGGTTTGAGATGGGTGAGCAGATAGTACGGGATGTAGCCGCTCCCCACGGCCACCCCGATGGCGACCCCGGCCCCGGCGGCGATCCGGCGGGGCACGGAGGGAATCTGGGCGCGGCCAGGGCTCCCGGGAGCCGCGGCAGCGTCGGTCATTGGGGGATCACCTGGTTGGGCAGGGCAAAGGAGTAGTCCGGGCCGGTGAAGACCCCCCGGACCGTGCCCCCCAGGGGGTTACAGCCGGGCGTCAGGTAGGCGGTCTGGGTCGACTGGAAGTTGACCCCCTGGTGGAGATCCATCGGATAGCTGAGGAGTCCGCAGGTCGAACCTCCCGAGGAGACCAAATGGAGCGAGAGGGCTCCCTGGAGGGTCATGTTGAGGTGGTCGGAGAAGCTCAGCGTGCTGTTGACCCCCACCGTACCGTTGGGGAGGATGAAGGGGTTGCCAAAGGTGGTCGCGAGCCCATGGAAGGGCGCCCCCCAGCTGTACGACTGTTGGAAGCTCAGCTGGACCGGGAACAGGTAGGCGTAGGTGACATTCGCCCAGATGAAGATCGACAGGCTCTGGTCGGTCACCAAGAGCGAGATCGCGGGGGAGGAGTTGGAGACCGAGACCGCCAGCGAGAACGGGATCGCCGTGCTGGCCCCGGATCCGATCTGGACCCCGCGGGTCGACCCTTGGGTCAGGAGGACGCCGAAGGAGTTCCGGACCGCGAGGGCGATCGAGAGGCCGTTCACCGGCAGAAGGCCGGAGTTGTTGATCGGGTAATGGGCCGAGAGTTCGAGGGTCTGATGGGAGGTGAACTGGCTCGAGAATCCCCCGATCTGCTGGGAGGCGCCCTGCTGGACCCCTTGGGCGAACTTCACCCCCGAGTACGTCGCCACGCCCGCGAAGATGAGGACCAGGACCAGGAGGATCGCCGAAACCCAACGGATCGCCCGGGCCGCCCGGTAGAGCGCCGGGGGCCGGGGTTTGGAGATTCGGTCGGACATCGAGGCGAGGGACGACCGTCCTAGCTTGAATAGTTATGCCACAGCCGGGGGGCGGCGATGGGAACGATCGGCGGGCCACTCCCCCCGATGCCCTTCGGAGATGCCGAAGCCGCTGGAGGGACTTGAACCCTCGGCCTGCTGATTACGAATCAGCTGCTCTGCCAGCTGAGCTACAGCGGCGGTACGCGGGGGGAATCCCCCCGCCTTGTAAGAGTTTCACTCAATGAGCCCTCGGGACGGGCCCTCGTCCGGGCCGGCACTCCCCGGCGGCGTCGCCGCCGGCCGGTGTCGAAACCCGCCGCAGGCCATAAGTATCCTCGACGGGGTTTTGGGGCGTGGCGCTCGGCAAGCTGGTTTGGGCCGGCATTGGATTGGTTGTCGTGGCCCTGGTGTTGGTCGGCGTCGTCCTGGCGATCGGCCTGGGCGGAAGCGGGCTGGACTCGGGCGGCGGCCCCCATACGACGACCGTGACGATGTTTCCGGCCGGCCTCAACCGGACCATCTCGGGGATCTACTTCGAGAGCCATGGCTACCACATCCTGGCGGGAGGCACCTACTGGGGGAACTACACCCTCAGTAGCTCCGGGGTGCTGTATGCGTATGTCCTGAACCCCGCCCAGATGCAGATCTTCAATACGACCGGGTCGGTCACCACGTCGCTCTGGTCATCGCTGGGCGCGGCCTCGGTGAGCCTCCACTATTCGGTCCCGGCGACGGGCGTGTATTACTTCCTGGTCGATCACCCGAACGGCGCCCCCTCCGGCCGTTGGACGGTCACCAGCAGCCTCCAGGTGACCCTCGTGACGACGCTCTAGTCCGGCCGCGGCGGCTCGACCTCAGACCCGGTGGTCCGTTCGCGGCTCCAAGGCCTCGCGGAGGTCGCGGAGCAGATCGGCCGTCTCCTCGATCCCGAGGCTCAGCCGCACGAGGCCGTCGCCGATGCCGAGCCGGAGCCGTTCGCCCGGGTCCAGCCCGCGGTGGGAGGTTTCCCGGGGGACGCTGACCAGGCTCTCGACGCCGCCGAGACTGGACGCCACCTCGACGAACCGGAGCCGGTGGAGGAACTCTCGGACGGCCATCGATCCTCCCCGGAGGTCGAAGGCGACCATCCCTCCCCGCCCGGCCATCTGGCGGTCGGCCACCGCTTCCTCCTCGACCGAGTTCCAGCCCGGGTAGTAGACCCGTTCGACCGCCGGGTGGTCCCGGAGCGCGAGGGCCACCGCCCGCGCATTCTCGTTCTGCCGGGCCACCCGGAGGCTGAGGGTCTTCAGGCTGCGATTCAGCAGGTAGGCCGACCACGGATCGGGGACCGAGCCCAGGGTGTGGTGCGCGTCGATCCGATCGACGAGCTGTCGCGGCCCGACGACCGCCCCGGCCATCAGATCGGAGTGGCCCCCCAGATACTTGGTCGCGCTGTGGACCACCAGGTCGGCGCCGAACTTGAGCGGCCGTTGGTTCACGGGGGTCGCAAAGGTGTTGTCGACGATCAGCAGCGCCCCCACCGCGTCGGCCTCCGAGGCCCAGGCCCCGATGTCGTGGACCGTCAGAAGGGGGTTCGACGGGGTCTCGAGGAAAACCAGCCGGCTCGCCGGGCCCACCACGTCGCGGGGGCGGCGGGTCTCCCCCGGCTGGACCCAGCGGACCCGGATCCCCACGGCGCCCTCGAGCTGGGCGAGGAGGGTGCGGGTCCCGCCGTAGATGTCGGCGAACGCGACGACCTCGTCGCCCGGGCGCACGAGGCTCTGGAACGTCGCCGCCAGGGCTCCCATCCCGGAGCCGAACAGCCGGGCGGCTTCCGCCCCTTCGAGCTGGCGGATGATCTCGGCCGGGGGTTCGGCCGTAGGATGCCCCTCCCGGGCGTACAGGTAGGGGGGATCGCGGGGCTCCGCCGGCGAGAACTCGGGGGGAAACCGGTAGGTGGTGGAGGTGTAGAGCGGGGGCACCACCGCGCCCGCGTTCCGGTCGGGCCGACGGGCCCCGTGGATGAGCCGCGTCGCCGGCCCGACCCAGTCGGGCAACGGATCGAACCGGGGCGGCCGCGGCCGCTCGATCACGGGATCGCTCATGATGGGGGCTTCCCGTCCGCCTCCTCGGGACGCAACCGGCGGAGCCGCTCGGGTCCGGCGATCTCCGTGAGATAGGCCGCGACGGCCCCGGGCAGGGGCAACGATTCCGTCGATCCGCTCCCCGCGAGCTGGCGTCGGAGCTTCGCGCCCTCACACCGCTCCCGGTCGGCCCAGGGGACCGAGACGACCGGGTGCCCCGCCCGCTCGAAGAGGAGCCGGGTGAGCGGGTTGTTGGTGTAGACCCGGGAGAACGGCGGGAGCATCGACTCGACGTAGGCGACCCACTGGGCGTGCCGATGGATGTCGGGCAACGGCACGCACTGGACCTGGGAGATCCCCTCCGCGCGCAGGGTCCGGTCGATCATCTCGAACCGCTCCCCGGCCGTGAAGGGGTTCGTCCAGGTGTACGACTCCTGGGCCGATCCGATCCCCAGGAGCAGCGGTTCGTCGTGATGCTCCCGGATCCACCGGACGGTGGCGAGGTGACCGAGGTGAAACGGCTGGAATCGTCCGACCAGAAGGCCCCGCACCGCCCTCACTCCGAGGTGGGGTCGTCGACCTCGTCGAGGAACTCCTCGATGTGAGGGCAGCGCGGCGTCAGGTAGTGCCGGCAGTGGTCGCACCGCCGGTCGTCGAGCTTCGGGGGGATCCGGTGGTTGAACGCATAGCAGGGCCGGTTGACGAATCCGCCGTCCGGCTCGGCGCCCTCGGACGCGCCGGGCCACCCGGAGAGCGCCGGATCGCGGGCCGGCGAGCGATGGACCGAAATGGGGGAGTGGCCTCTCACGAACCGGTCGGCCGTCCTACCGGCGCGATCCGCCCGGTCGTGGTCGTGTCGACAGTGGTCCGGTTCGTCGCCTTGACCATCTCGGCGAGACGGCCGAGCAGCGACTCCTTCTGGGGTCCCTGCCCCACGAGGGCGTAGCTCAGGACGTCCCGAAGGGTGCGCACGGGAATGACCTCGATCTTGCCCTTGTAGCGGGCTTCCAGGACCAAATCGTCCAGGTTATCCTCGGGGATCAGCACCCGCTTGAGCCCCGAATCGGCCGCGGCCTCGACCTTCGCGGTCACTCCGCCGACCGGAAGGACCGACCCCCGGACCGAGAGCGACCCGGTCATCGCGACCGACTGGTCGACCGGCACCCCTTCGAGGGCGCTGATGACGGCGGTGGCGATCGAGACCGAAGCGCTGTCGCCCTCCACGCCGTCGGAGGTCCCGACAAACTGGATGTGGACATCGAACCTCGAGATGTCTTCTCCCGAATACTTCTTGATGAGGGCGCTCACGTTCTGGACCGCCTCCTTGGCGATCTCCCCGAGCTTCCCGGTGGCCACGACCACACCGCCGTTGCGGGTCTGCGCCGGGGTCACCTCGGCGACGATCGGGAGCACGATGCCCGAGAATTCGCTCATCCCCGACTGAGCGTTGATGGCCGCCAGGCCGTTGACCGAACCGACCGCAGCGCCTTCGGTCGCAAACATGCGGTACTCCTTGCGCCGCTCGATGTACCGGTCGGCGATCTGCTGCTCGAGCGACCGGCTGGCCCGCTTGCCCTGGACGACGTGCGCGGCGGTGACCACGTTCGCGCCCTGCGTGTTCGCGATGTCCCCCGAGACCCGGACCAGGCCCCCGAGCTCCCGGAGCCTCAGGGTCAGCTGCCCCGAGCGCCCGCTGCGCCGCTGGGCTTCCCGGATCACCTCGACAACGGCCGACATGTCGAAGTGGGCGATCTTCTTGTCCTTGACCACCTCCTGCGCGACGAACCGGACCAGCTTGAGCCGGTTCTCCGGGGTGTCGGGCATCGTGGTCTTGACGAACAGCTCGTAGCCGTAGCCGCGGATCCGGGAGCGGAGCGCGGGGTGCATCGTCTGCACGCTGTCGATGTTGCCGGCCGCCACGAGGACGAAGTCGGCCGGGACCGGTTCGGTCTTGACCATCGCCCCGGCGCTGCGCTCCGACTGCCCGACCACGGGGAACTTCCGCTCCTGGAGGGCGGTCAACAGCGAGTGCTGGCTCTCGATCTTGAGGAGGTTGATCTCGTCGATGAACAGGATCCCCCCATGGGCCTTGTGGATCGCCCCGATCTCGACCCGCTCGTGGGGCGGAGTCTCCAGCCCTCCCGACTGGAAGGGGTCGTGCTTCACGTCCCCCAGGAGAGCGCCGGCGTGGGCCCCCGTCGCGTCGATGAACGGCGGCCGCTCATCGGGCGTATGCGAGACCAGGAGTTTCGCGACCGTGGCGCCCCCGTCATTCCGGCCGCTGCTGAACCGGACCACGGCGTACAGGATGAAGATGATGAGGAGCCCGATCAGGATCGCCGTAAGGTCCTTGTCGACGATCACGATGTAGAGGGTGAACCCGAAGATGGCGAGCGCTGCGACGACCAGCAGGATCATCCGCTGCTCCTTGCGCTGCGCGGCCTCGAGCTTCTGGGCGGCGATGATCTCCTTGCCTTTGCCGGCCGGGACCACCCGGATCTTCGGCTCGTTGGGGTCCTCGATGTTCGGATACGCGAGGATGTCCTGAAGCTGCTCCTTCGGGAGGAAATCGACCATCGCGCGGGCGAGCATGCTCTTGCCCGTCCCCGGTTCGCCGATCAGGATCATGTGCCGCTTCTGCGTGGCGGCCTTCTTGGCGACCTCGACCGCCTCATCCTGGCCGATGACCTGGTCGAGCAAACGGTTCGGCACCTCGACATTGGCGGTGGTGGTGAAGGGGAGGGTGCGCGCCCACCGGTCGAGCTCCGTGTCCGCCCCCGTGCCCTCCGGCGGTGCCGGGGATGGATTCTCGGGGGTTGTCGTAGGTGCTCCAGGGAGCGATCGGAGGATGCGGTAAGGCACCCCGACCCGCCCATCCGTTGAAAGGGGGGCACTGTATAAATCATTTAGCGGAAGCGCAGTTGACTCCCGCCGGTGCCCGGGGCAGGTGGCGGCGACGTCCCGGGGGCGGCGCCCCTTATCTACCGCACCGAACTCCTCGCGGCCCATGACCGCCCGGTTGGACGGGGCTCCGCTTGCGCTCCGGATCCAGGCGGAGCTGCGTCGGGAGGTCAGCGACCTCACCGGTCCACCGCCCACCCTGGTCAGCGTCCACCAGGCGGCGGCGACCCCGTTCGCCTTCTACCTCCGTCAGCAGGCCCGGCGCTGCGCGGAGGTCGGGATAAGGTTCCAGGAGCGTGCCCTGGGGGCCGACACGACCGCCGAAGAGCTGGGCGGTCTCTTGCGGGAGCTGGACCGGGCCCCGGAGGTCGATGCGGTCCTGGTCGAGCATCCCCTCCCGGCGAATCTCGGCTTCCGCCGTGCGGTGGACGGGCTTTCCCCCTGGAAGGATGTCGACGGGGTCGGTACCTCCAACCTCGGCCGGCTCGCGGTCGGGGCGCCCGGTCAGGTGCCCGCGGTCGCCCGGGCGGCCCTCGCCCTCGCGGCCCAGTATGACCTCCCGGTGCGCGGTGAGCACGTGGCGGTCGTGGGCCGGTCGGAGTCGGTCGGCATCCCCCTCGCTCTCCAGCTCCTCGGCCGAGGGGCCGGGGGGAATGCCACCGTCACCGTGACCCACAGTCAGACCCCCTCCCTCGCCCGGGCGCTCGCCGACTGTCGGGTGATCTTCAGTTGCGCCGGCCGCCCCGGCCTCCTCAACCGATCCAATGTCCCCCGGGGGGCCTTCATTGTCGATGTCGGCCTCACCAGCCGACCGGACCCCGATCGGCCCGGTCGGCACCGGGCGGTCGGCGATGCCGACGCGGCCGATCTCGACGGTTGGGCCGAGGGGATCTCCCCGGTCCCCGGCGGGGTCGGAGCCGTCACCGTGCCGATGCTGCTCTCGAATGTGCTCGCCGCCCGACGTCACCGCCTCGCGGAGGCGACCGGATGACGGCCCGGGCCACCGCCCGACCGCCCCTCCGCTGTCGGGAGTGCCCGATGTGGTATGGGGGGGAGGACAACGGTTGGGGTCCCTGCTCGATCAAGCACCGCCGGGGGGACGACCGCTACCTCACGTGGGGAGGGCATCTCTGCGATGAGGAGTACACCCCGCCCGCGGCCCCTCGCCCCCGAAGCCCGGACGGGGCCGATGCCCCGGCCCGCCGACGCCGCCCGAGGCGGTGAAGGCAAGGAAAGCGCGGGCGCACTGCTCAAATCCCCCCCACGGTGTCCCCCCGCGGTTTCGGAGGCCGATTCACGATGGAGATGCAACCCGGGCAGATGGCGTACGACCGTGCCAGCACCGTATTCTCGCCGGACGGGCGCCTGTTCCAGGTGGAGTACGCGCTGCAGGCGATCCAGATGGGCGGCACGGCGGTCGCGGTCACCTACGATCGCGGCATCGTCTTCGTGGCCTACCGCAACCTGCCCCAGAGCCCCCTCGCCAAGGCGGGATCGATCGAGAAGAGCTTCGCGATCGACACGGGACTTGCCTGCGTCACCGCGGGCCTCATTGCCGACTCCCGGGTCCTCGTCGAATTCCTGCGGCTCGAGGCGCAACGCCACCGGATCACCTACGGGGAAGGGGCGCCGTACGGCCTCCTCTCGAACGCGCTCGGGACGCTGCTCCAGCAGTACACGCAGTACGGCGGGACCCGCCCGTTCGCGGTCTCGCTCCTCATCGGAGGGTTCTCGGGGGGCACGCCGGGGCTGGTCGAACTCGATCCGAGCGGCGCCACGATCGGCTGGAAAGCCTACGCGATCGGCCGCAACCGTCGGGCGGCCGCGGATTTCCTCGAGGAGAACATCGGCTCGGGGCTGTCGGAGGACGCGGCGTTCAAGCTCGCCGTCCGCGCCGTCGCTGAGGGCTCCCCGACCCCGTTCCCGCCCGAATCGCTGGATGTCGCGATCCTCGAACCGGAGGCCGACCTGCGCCGGCTCACCCCCGCCGAGATCGCCGCCCGGGTCCAGGGGCTGCCGTTCATCGGCACGCCCGAGAAGCCGCGCAACGGCCGTTAGGGCGGGGTCGGGCGGTCGCCGAGCGCCCGCTCCATCTCGGTCCGCAGCCGGATCCGCCGTCGGGTCCGGTGGTAGGTCACCGCAAAGCGGTGCGCCTCGTCGCGGACCGCGCGCAGCAGCAGCATCGCCGGGAGGTTGGGGGACGGCTTGAGCGGGAGGTTCCGGTCCGGCAGGTAGACCTCCTCCTCCCGCTTCGCGAGCCCGATCGCGGGAATCCGGTCGGCGAGCCCGAGCGCCGCCAGGGCGGCTTCCGCCGCCGCCAACTGGCCGGCGCCCCCGTCGATCAGGAGCAGGTCGGGGAGCGGCTCCGCTTCGGCCAGCTGGCGTCGGAAGCGCCGGCCGACCACCTCGGCCACGCTCGCGAAGTCGTCGGTGCCCCGGACCGACCGGATCCGATAGCGCCGGTACTCCGACCGGCGGGGGAGCCCGTGGTCGAAGACCACCAAGGAGCCCACGGCGTCGGTCCCCTGGAGGATCGAGATGTCGATCCCCTCGATCCGCTGCGGGATCGTCGGGAGCTTGAGGAGGCTCATCAGGGCGAGGAGGACCTCCCGGGGGGCCGGTCCGCTCGTGACCTGGTCGACCGTCGCCCGGGCGAGCCGCTCCGCGAGCCGGCCCAGCGCGGCGTACCGGCCGGTCGGGCGGCTCTGCACCTGGATCCCCCGCGACTCGAAGAGTTCGTCCAGGACCGGGGCGAGCCCCTCGGGGACCGCCCCGGCGAGGTAGATCCGCGCCGGCAGGTCCCAACCGTCGCCGTAGAACTGGCCCAAAAACTGCCGCCAGACCTCGGTCGGATCCGGCGGATCGGTCGCCGAGATCGAGAGCAGGTGCGGGTCGGTCCCCCGGACCTCGCCGTCCTCGACCCTCAGCCGACCCACGGCGACCCGGAGGGTCGACGGGTCGTTCGGATAGGCGAGCGCCAGGACGTCGACCCGGCCGCGGCCCGGCCCGACCACGTGCTGGCGTTCGGAGAGCGCGTCGAGGCCGGCGAGCGCATCGCGGAGATGGGCGGCCCGCTCGAACTCCTGACGGTCGGCGGCCGACCGCATCTGGGATTCGAGCGTGGGCCGGAGCTCCTCCCCGTGGCCCTGGAGGACCCGGACCGCCGAGCCCAGCTCCTTCCCGTACTCCGCCGCATCGATCGCGCCGATGCACGGGGCGCTGCAGACCTTGAGGTGGTAGTAGAGGCAGGCGGTCTTCGGCAGCCGGACGCACCGTCGTAGGCGGAAGGTATCGACGACCATCTGCTGGAGGTGCCGGGCCTCCCGCGCGCCGGTGTACGGCCCGAAGAGGAGGGCCCCGGACCCCTTGCGGGGCCGTCGGACCAACAGGAGCCTCGGGAACGGTTCCTTCAGGTTGACCGACAGGTACGGGTAGCTGCGGTCGTCCTTGAGGAGCGCATTGTACGGGGGCTGGTACTGCTTGATCAGGCTCGCCTCGAGCAGCAGGGCCTCCCGTTCCGAACCGGTCGGGACGAACTCGACGCTCGCGCTCTGCGCCAGGATCGACCCGTCCTTCTCGATCTTCGCGCGCAGGTGGTCGAGCACCCGGCGGCGCAGGCTGCGGGCCTTGCCGACATAGACCACCTCCCCCGCCCGGCTCTTGAAGAGGTAGACCCCGGGGGCGTCGGGGCCCCGACGGTACTGGCCGGCCGCCCCGTCGATCTCGCTGGCCGGGACGAAACCGGGGAGTTCCGGGGACGGCCGGGGGGATTCGGTCATCGGAGCGCGGCGCGGAGCGTCGGTCCCGCCGCCACGTGGGGGGCGAGGAACCGGCCGGTGTGGGAGCCCGGGCTCCGGGCGATCGTCTCCGGCGGACCGGCGGCCACCACCCGGCCGCCGGCATCCCCGCCCTCCGGCCCGAGGTCGATCACCCAGTCGGCCGACTTGAGGACATCGAGGTTGTGTTCGATGACGATCACCGTGTTGCCCGCCTCGCGCAACCGGAAGAGGACCTCAAGGAGGCGCTCCACGTCGGCGAAGTGGAGCCCGGTGGTCGGTTCGTCGAGCAGGTAGAGGGTCCGTCCGGTCGGGACCTTCGCGAGTTCGAAGGCGATCTTGATCCGCTGCGCCTCGCCGCCCGAGAGCGTGGTGGCGCTCTGGCCCAGCTGGATGTAGCCGAGGCCGACCGCGCTCAGGAGCTGGAGCCGGGCGGCGATGCGCCGGTGGTTCGAGAAGAAGGCGAGCGCCTCGTCGACCGTCATCGCGAGCACGTCGGCGATCGACTTCCCCTTGAAGCGGACCTCGAGGGTCTCGGCGTTGAACCTGAGGCCGTGGCACTCCTCGCAGGCGACGTAGACGTCGGGCAGAAAGTGCATCTCGTAGCGGATCAGCCCGTCGCCGTCGCACGCCTCGCACCGACCCTCGGCCACGTTGAAGCTGAACCGTCCGGGGCCGAATCCGCGGGCCTTCGCCTCGGGGAGACCGGCGAACAGCTCCCGGATCGGGGTCATGAGGCCGGTGTAGGTCGCGGGGTTGCTCCGGGGGGTCCGGCCGATCGGGGACTGGTCGATGAACAGGACCCGGTCGACCTGGTCGATGCCGTCGATGAAGTCGTGACGGCCCGGGGTCTCCCGGCCCGTGCCCAGGTGGCGGCGGAGCGACTTGTAGAGGATCTCCTCGAGGACCGTCGACTTCCCGCTCCCCGAGACCCCCGAGAAGGCGACCAGCAACCCGAGGGGGATCCGGATCTCATCCCCCTTGAGGTTGTTCTCCCGGGCGCCGTGGATCGTGAGCCAACGCTGGCCGGGCGCGCGCCGGGGGGACGGCACCGGGATCGACCGGCGGCCGCTCAAGAAGTCCCCCGTGAGGGACCGCGCGGCCTCGCCGATCCGGGCCGGCGGACCGGCGTAGAGCAGCTCGCCCCCGAGCGCGCCGGCGCCCGGGCCGAGGTCGACCAGCCAGTCGGCGGCCCGCATGGTCATCTCGTCGTGCTCGACGACCAGGAGGGTGTTGCCGAGGTCGCGGAGCGCCTTCAACGTCTCCAGGAGCCGCTCGTGGTCCCGGGCGTGGAGCCCGATCGACGGCTCGTCGAGGATGTAGAGCACGCCGACGAGCCCGCTCCCGATCTGGGTCGCGAGCGCGATCCGCTCGGCCTCCCCGCCGGAGAGGGTGCCCGAACCCCGGTCGAGGGTGAGGTAGGTGAGCCCGACGTTCTCGAGGAACCGCAGCCGCGCCCGGATCTCCCGGACGACCTGGCCGACAATCTGCTCCTCCCGGGGGCCGAGGGCGAGCGACTCGAAGAGCCGGCCCGCGGCCTGGACGGTGAGGCCGCTCACCTCGGCGATCGAATGGCCCAGGACCGTCACCGCCAGGCTCTCGGGCTTGAGTCGGCGGCCCCCGCACTTCGGGCAGGGGATGAACGCCATGAAGCCGAGGTAGTACTCCTTGGCGCTCTCGCTCGACGTGGTCTTCCACCGGCGTTCGACCGCCGCCAGGAGCCCCTCCCGGAGCCAGCCGCTCTGCCACCAGTGCGAGGCCCGGTGGGGCGAACCGCCGAGGTCCCGGTCGGCCCCGTAGAGGAGCGCCTTCCATCCGGCCTCGGAGAGCTCCCGGACCGGACGGCGCAGATCGTAGCCGTACCGCTCGGCGAACATGCGCAGGGACGCCCGGCTCGGGGTCAATCCCCAGACGGCGATCGCCGTGCCGAGCGTCTTCTCCCGGTCGGGGATCACCCGGTCGGCCTGGGCGTGGAGGGTCGCGCCGATGCCGAGGCACTCCGGGCAGGCACCGAAGGGGCTGTTGAAGCTGAACATCCTCGGGGTCAGCTCCTCGATCGAGAAGCCGCACTGGGGGCAGGCCCGGCGGCTCGAGTAGGTCGTCCGGGCGCCGGCGCTCGTGCGGACCACGACGAGGCCATCGGCGAGCCGGCGGGCGAGTTCGACCGCCTCCGCGAGCCGGGCCGCCTCCTCGCCCGGCGCGTCGATGCGGTCCACCACGACCTCGACGGTGTGGCTCTTGTTCTTGGCGAGCCGGACCTCACGCCCTGGGAATCGGACCTCGACGCCGTCGATGAAGTAGCGCCGGTACCCTTCGCCCTTGAGCCGGTCGAGCAGCTCCCGGTGCTCCCCCTTCTTCGCCCGGACCACCGGGGCCAGGAGGTCGATCGGCTCGGTCGACCACTGATGGCGGATCGATTCGACGATCCGGTCGACCGACTGCGGCGCGATCTCCGAGCCGTCGTTCGGGCAGTGGGCGACCCCGATCCGGGCGTAGAGCAGTCGGAGGTAGTCGTAGATCTCCGTGACGGTCCCCACGGTCGAGCGGGGGTTGCGGCTGCCCGCCCGTTGCTCGATGGCGATCGCGGGCGACAGCCCGTCGATGCTGTCGACCTCGGGCTTGTCCATCTGGCCCAGGAACTGGCGGGCGTAGGAGGAAAGGCTCTCGATGTAGCGCCGCTGGCCCTCGGCGTAGAGGGTGTCGAAGGCGAGCGACGACTTGCCCGAACCGCTCACCCCGGTGATCACGGTGAGCCGGTTCCGCGGCAGGTCGAGGTCGACGTTCTTGAGGTTGTGCTGGCGCGCGCCCCGGATCCGGATCGTCTCGCTGGGTTCGGCCACGGACGCCCCCTAGGCCGGCAGGATCGAGCGGATCTCGGTCACCAGGCGATCCAGGACGTGCGCCTGGATCTTGGCCCCGAGTTCGGCGGACGCCCCGCGGGTATCGCCGATGACGCTCTCCGGCCACTCCTCGGGGGTCGGGGCTCCGGGGACAAACCGGCTGGCCCGGTAGGCGACCACCGGCCGCTCGGGTCCCACGGTCGCGGGGGCGATCGCCATCACCCGGGAGGTCTCGAGCAGGCCCCCGTGACCGTCGGTCGGCGGGGCGTCGAGCCCGCGGAGCTCGTAGACGAAGTCGTAGTCGGACAGCACGGCGATGCGCGCCGCCGGGTGGCTGCGCATCGTCTCGGCCGCCGCTTCCCTCAGCGCGGCCATGTGCCCCCGCTCGGCATGGCCCGAGAGCACGACGATCCGCCGGATCCCCTGCCGGGCGAACTCCGACAGGACGCCCCGGGCCTGCGCCTCGAGCGTCGCGAGGCTCAGCGAGACGGTGCCCGGAAACTCCCGAGCTCCCGGGCAGGAGCCGTAGGCGAGGGTCGGGGCGACCCACGCCTCGAGCCTCGCCGCGAGCTCCTGGGCCGTCGCCTCGGCTTGGAGGATATCGGCGCCGAGCGGCAGGTGCGGTCCGTGGGCCTCCAGGGCGCCGACCGGCACAATCACCAGCGGATTGGCATCGCGGCCGGCGGCGAAGGTGCGGGAATCGATCGACGCCAGGCGGTGGTCGGTCACCATCGGTCGCAGAACAGGGGCGGGGTATTTAACCGACGGGCGGAGATCCTGAAACAGCGGCCCTCACGGGGGCGGTTTCGGCCCGGCGGCGACGGCGCGGGGCCGCCGGTACCCCGGGCGCGCCGGCGGGCTTCGCGGGAGCCTTCCGCCGGGCCGGCCGGGCGGTCGCGGAACCCTTCGACGACCGTGTCCGGGCCTTCTGGCGCTGGGCGGTGGCCCGGGCCTTGGCCCGCTCCGCCTTCGCCTCGCCCTCGCGGATCCGGCTCGGGCAGGCGGGGTTGATGCACAGCGTCCACGGAGGCCGGCCGGCTTCGATGGCGGTCACGACCGGCGCCCGGCATTCGGGGCACGGCTCCGGCGCGATCTCGAGCTTGCCCCGCTGCGGCAGCGGGTAGGTGGTCCGGCACTCCGGATACCCCGAGCATCCGCCGAACCGCTTCCCTTGGAACGAGTAGCGGATCTCGAGCGGCCGCCCGCACTGCGGGCAGCGGCCGAGCCGGAACGCCTTCTGGTGCTCGGGGCACTCGGGGTTGATGCAGTAGAGGTCCGGCCGGACCCCGCGGAAGGTGATCTTGACCCGCGGGACCCGGCACTGACGGCAGAGGAACTCGGGCGCCGGTTCGATGAAGCCCGCGAGCGGAAGCGGGTAGGTCGCGGTGCAGGTCGCGGGGTTGTTGACGCACTGGACCCACCGGCCGCCCCGGGGGCTCCGGGCGATCCGGAGCGCCCCGCCGCAGAGCGCGCACGGGCCGGCAAAATGCTGCTGGTCGAGCGCCCCCGTGAGCGTCTCCCGGACCCGGTCCCGGTTCTGGGCGAGCAGCTGATAGGCCTCCCCGAGCATCTCGCGCGATTCGCGCAGCACCTCCGACTTGGGCTTCTTCGACTCGGCGACCAGCTCCATGTCGTCCTCGAGCCGGTGGGTCATCTCGGGGCGGGTCACCAGCGGCGCGTGGGCCTGCAGCGCCTCGGTCACCGCGATCCCGGTCGCGGTCGGCTCGAGGGCCCGGGCGCTCACATAGTGCCGGTCGAACAACTTCTGGAGCACGTCGTGCCGGGTGCTCTTGGTCCCGAGCCCGAGCCGCTCCATCTCCTGGATGAGCGTCCCCTGGGTGTAGCGTCGGGGGGGCTTGGTCTGCTCCTCGACCAGATCGACGTGGGCGAGTTGGACCGAGCTCCCGACCGTCAGCACCGGCATCGGGCTCTCCTCGGCCCGGGAGTACGGGTAGAGGGCATACCAGCCGGGGTCGATCAGGCGCTGGCCCTTCCCGAGAAACGGCTCCCCCTGGACGTCCAGCTTCGCGGTCCGGCTCTGGCCGATCGCGTCGGGGCCGAGGGTCGCCAGGAACCGGCGGACCACGAGCTCATAGAGCCGCGCGTGGTCCGGCTTGAGCTTCTTCGGGTCGACGGCCTGGGTCGGGTAGATCGGGGGGTGGTCGGTCGTCTCGGTCCGACCCCGGGTCGGCCGCAACGACTCCTGCTTCAGGACCAGCTCGGCCGCCTCGCCAAACGGCCCGTCCCTAAACTTCTCGACCATCGACCGGAGCCCGAGCCCCCGCGGATAGACCGTGTTGTCGGTTCGAGGGTAGCTGATGAGCCCCTGCGTGTAGAGGTCCTCGGCGATCCGCATCACCACCGCGGCCCCGAGGCCCAGCCGGGTCGCCTCGGCGACGAAGAGGGTCGTCGAGAACGGGACCGGCGGGCGCCGGCGGGTCTCCTCCTCCCGGAACTCCCGGACGGTGGCCCGCGGCGCCCCCTCGACCCGGGCATAGACCGTCTGGGCCTCGCCCCGGTCCTCCCAGATGCCGTGCTCGTGCTGGAGCGTGAAGGCCGTGCCGTCGTGCGTCGCCTCGGCGGTGATCTGCCAGTAGGGGGTCGGGACGAACTGCTTGATCGCCCGGTCCCGCTCGACGAGCAACGCGAGCGTCGGGGTCTGGACCCGGCCGACCGAGAGGAAGCCGCGGCCCCGCTGGCCCGCGGTGAGCGAGAGGAATCGGGTGAGGACCGCCCCCCAGACGAGATCGATCTCCTGGCGGGACTCGGCGGCTTCGGCGAGCGCCCGGTCGAGCGTCTGGAGGTTCGCGAAGCTCCGCTCGATCTCCTCCCGGGTGAGCGCGCTGTAGCGGGCCCGCTGGACCTCGATCGTCGGATGGACCTTCTGGATCAGCTCGAGGCACTCGAGCCCGATGAGTTCCCCTTCCCGGTCAAAGTCGGTCGCCAGGATGACCCGGTCGTAGCGCCGGACCATCCCCTGGAGGGTGTCGACGATCCCCCCCTCGGTGATCCGCTTGAACGGGGGGGTCTCGATGAGGGTCGGCAGGGTCTCGAAGCTCCACTCGGCGAGCTCCTTGGGGTAGTCGAGCTCGACGATGTGGCCGCGCAGTCCGACCACCGCGACGGGGGTGCCGTGCCACTCGAATTCGAAGACCGGGGTCCCGCCCATGCGGGTCCGCTTCATCCGGCCCTCCGAGAGGACGACCGCGATCCTAAGGGCGGTGTTGAACTTCTCCGTGACGATCAGGGTTCCCGGCACGACCCCTTCCGAGGCGTGGACCCGTAGATAACGTCAGGGGAGGCCGGAGCGGCCGGGGGCCTACCGAACGCGCGCGCCGGCGTTCGTGGGCGGATCATGGGGCGGTTCAGGGAGCCCCTCCGGCTAAAGCGTCTTTATACTTCCGTCGGTCGGGGAGGACGATCCTGTGCCGCGGTAACTCAGTTTGGGAGAGTGCAAGACTGAAGATCTTGAAGCCGCCGGTTCAAGCCCGGCCCGCGGCACTCTCGGACCCCCGCTCGGCGCGGCGGGCCTCCACATACCGGTAGTGGAACCGACCGACCCCCCCGCGGCCCACCGACTCCACCGTCCACGCCGGGCCGGACAACCCGCCGACCAGAGGATCGAACAGTTCGCGGACGGTGCGGCCGGCCCCCCGGATCGCCACCTCCTGGGCGCCGAGCACAAGCCGGGCGCCCGGGGCGGCGACCCGGGTGATCTCCCTAAGGGCCGCGTCGAGCGGGGCCCAGAGCTGGACGCTGTTGGCCGAGTAGATCGCATCGAATGAGGCGTCCGGGAAGGGCAGCGCGCCCACCTCCCCCGCTTCGAGCCGGTAGCGTTCGGGCGGGAATTTCCGGCGGAGCCGGGCCTCGGCCATCGACCGCATCACCGGCGAGGGATCCAGTCCGGTGACGCGGCCGTTCGGCAGCCGGCGGGCGATCGCCTCCAGGGCGACCCCCGGTCCCGGGCCGATCTCGAGGACCCGTTCGCCGCCCCCCAGCTGGAGCCGGGCGACGAGGCGGCGGTTCATCGGCCCGTTGAACCGGGCGAGGAACCAGCCGGCCCACCGGCTCGTCGGGACCCCGAAGACCCGGCGGATCCATCCCGGTCGCCGGGGGGTGACCCCCACGCGGTTACGCCTCGGACCGCGCCGGGACGAACCAGACGTCGGTGATGGAGTACTTCGGGGTCGGGCTGAAGCGGGCCTCGACCGGCATGCCGACGTAGAGTTCCGACTCGGTGCAGTCCTTGAGCCGGGCGAGCAGGACGCTGCCCACCCCGTCGAACTCGACCAGCGCGAGGTTGTACGGGGTCTCCTTGAGGAACGCCTCGCTGCCGAAGTGGCAGGTCGTCCAGGAGTGGAGCCGGCCCTTGAGCGGCAGGTCCACCCACTGGGTCGGCGCGCCGCATTCCATGCAGTGGCCCCGGGGGGTCGCATAGACGTACCCGCACTTCTTGGCGGTGCACTTCGAACCGCGCAGCTTGCCGTCGGCGAGCGCCAGGAAGAACTCCGAATCCTCGGCGTAGCTGTGGATGTAGTTGATCGAGTACGGGCTCCGGATCACCAGGCTCTCGACGCCGTCGTGGTCGCGGAAGATCGCGGCCCCGCTGCGGTCGAGCTCCTCCTGGACCTCCCGGAACTTCTCGTAGACGGGGGGACGGGCGGTCACGGCCGGAACCCCCGTTCGAGGATCGAGACCGTCACCGCCGACCCGGTTCCCGCGTGGCTGTGGATCGCGCCCCGGCGGGCGTTGGGGATCTGGAGCGCTCGGTCCCCGAAGTGCTTGCGGATCGTCCCCTGGAGCTGCCAGAAGGCGAAGACCCCCTGCATGAGCCCGGTCGCCCCGACCGGGTGCCCGCAGGCGATGAGACCCCCGGACGGGTTGACCGGGATCGCCCCCGCGTTCGGCACCGGAAACCCGTAGTCGACGTTCTTGAGGAACGGATCGCCCCGCTCCACAAAGTCGTACCCCTCGCCGTACTTGCACAGCCCGAGGTCTTCGTAGGTCTGGATCTCGCTCGAGGCGTAGGCGTCGTGCAGCTCGATGAAATCGAGCTCCCGGTTCGGGTTGGTGATCCCCGCCATCCGGTACGCTTCGATCCCGGCGGCCCGGCCCGCGCGGAAGGAGTGGACGCCCGGATACTTGAGGTCGGCGTAATCGGACGGCTTCTCCCGGGGCATCAAGGGGACCCGGCCGAACGGCCGGTCGGCGAGCCGCATCGTGTCGGTTCCCGTCCCGACGCCGATGACGCGGATCGGCTTGTCGGTGAATTCCCGGGCCCGGGTCTCGTCGCAGAAGATCGCGACGGCCGCGCCGTCGCTCATGGTGCAGATCTGCTCGCGGGTGAGCGGATAGCTGATCATCTCCGACCGGAGGACGTCCTCGACGGTGAGCCGCTTCGGGTACTGGGCGTAGGGGTTGTGCAGCGCGTTGAGATGGTTCTTGACCGAAACCTTGCTCATGATCCGCTGGCCCTCGGCGATCGCGCGGCGCTGCGCCTCGCGCTCGTCCGTGATGCCGGCGAACTTGGTCCGACGGATGTACTCGTAGATGTGCCGGATCACCATGAGGGCGTAGTAGCCCGTGTAGAAGCCGCCGAGCGGAAAGTCGTAGTTGGTGTCGGAGGCGAGGGCGATGAACTCGTTGCCCTTCCACGTCGCGACCCGGCTCATCGTCTCGAACCCCGCCGCAAGGCAGACGTCCATGCGCCCGCTCGCGACCGCCTCGTAACCGGCCTGGAAGCACTCGCCGCCCGTGGCGCCGCCCCATTCGATCCGGACCGACCCCTTGGGGTTCATGCCCAGGTAGTCCTGGACCATGCTCGCCGCCTTGAGCTGCCGGGTGAAGTGGTCGGAGAAGTACGAGATCCGGGTGCCGTCGATCCGGTCCTTGGTCAGGTTCGGGATCCCCTTGAGGGCGTAGTCGTAGGCCCGTCGGACCATGAGCCGGAAGTCCATCGCCGGGTGGGCCTTCGCGAACTTCGTGAGGCCGCCGGTGACCATGTACACCTTCCGCCCCCGGTTCCCCGAGGCGGCCGGGCGGGCGGTCTTTCGGCGGATAGGGCGGCGCGGCGTCCGGGTCCGGGAACGTGCCGGCATGATCGAACCTGCCGCCCCAAGCGCGGCGGCTTCATAGGGTTTGTCCGAACCGGCCGGCGGTTCCGCCATCGTCCGAAACCCCGGGCGCGGAGTCCGCCCGAGTCGCCGCCTCCCCCGGCCGGCGACGCCCGCAACTCTATAAGCGACCCATCGTTCGTCGGTCGTGGCTCCGCGGACGGTCACGGCCCGGCACTTTCTCTCGATCCAGGATGTGGCTTCGGATCTGGGACGGCTCATCGACCACGCCGCCCGGCTCAAGGCGCAGCGTCGCCGGGCCCGGCTGCGCCCGAGCCTGAGCGGCCGGAACATCGCCCTCATCTTCGAAAAGCCGTCGACCCGGACCCGGACCTCCTTCGAGGTCGGCATCCACGACCTCGGGGGCGATGCGATCTACTACTCTCCCAAGGAGATGCAGCTCGGCCGCGGGGAGACGATCGGGGACACGGCGCGGGTGCTCTCCCGGTACGTCGACGCGATCGTCTACCGGGCCTTCCGTCACGACAGCGTCCTGGAACTCGCCGGAAGTTCGACCGTCCCGGTGATCAACGCCCTCGACGACCGGGAGCACCCGACCCAGATCATCGCCGATCTCCTGACCCTCTCCGAACGCTGGAAGGGATCGTTCAAGGGTCGTCGACTCGCCTGGATCGGGGACGGCAACAATGTCCTGCACTCGCTCATGCTCGGGGCCGCCCTGGTCGGCCTCGATCTCGTCTGCGCGACCCCGGAGAGCTATCGGCCCCTGCCCGAAATCGTCGCCGTTGCCCGGGAGTACGGCCGGCTCCACGGCGCCGAGCTGACCTTCACGGACGACCCGGCGATCGCCGCCACCGACGCGGACGCCCTCTACACCGACGTGTGGGTGTCGATGGGCGACGAGGCGGAGACCGCCAAGCGGGAGAAGGCGTTCCGCGGCTTCCAGATCAATGCCGAGCTGCTCGCCCGGGCCAAGCCGTCGGCGTTCGTCCTCCACGACCTGCCCGCCCACCGGGGCCAGGAGATCACCGACGACGTGCTCGACGGGAGCCGGTCGGCCGCCTGGGACGAAGCGGAGAACCGGTTGCACGCCGAAAAGGCGATCCTCGAACTGCTGCTCGCCCCCGACCGCCTGCCCCGCAGTTCGCCGGCCCGCGCCTGGGCGCCGAAGCTTAGGGCCCGTCGGCCGGCTCGACGCTGACGTCGCGCAGCCTGACCTTGAGCAGCCGCTCGAGCTTGCCGACGAGGGCGTCCGGCGGCCGGAACCCGCCCGATTCGAGCTTCAGGACGACCGACTTCTTCTCGTTGAGCTTCCGACCGAGATCCTCGGGGGTCCAGCCCAGCGCCTCCCGGGCGGCACGGATCCGACGGGCCCAGTCCCCCGCGAGCTCGAGCTCCGGCATCTCGTTGAAGACATCCCGTTCGGCGAGCCGGCGGCCCGACAGGCTCGGGCGGCCCCGACCCAGCGGGGCCGATGCGACGCCCGGACGCAGGGGCGCCGGAGGAGGGGGGTCCACCGGCTGGCCGAACTTCGCGCACTTCGGGCAGACCGAAAGGACCGAGCGCTCGAGCCGGATCCGGATCCCCCGGTCCATATCGGCCCCGCACATCTCGCAGATCATCGCCGGCCCTCCTTCGCCGTTCGGCGCCGCGCGGCCATCCGTTCCAGCCCCTCGGCGTACCGACGCCGCTCCTCCTCGGTCTCCAAGGCCAGCGGCGGGACCGCGACCGGCCGGTTGTCGGTATCCAAGGCGACCATCGTGACGTACGCCTCGAGGACCCGGCGGGCCGCCCCGCCTTCCGCGGGCTCGGCATCGACCTGGACCCAGACCTCCATCGAGCTCCGCCCGACGCAGCTGATCCGGGCCTCGAACCGCACCAGGTCCCCGACGTGGACCGGGGCGACGAAGTCGGCCCGATCGAACGACGCCGTGACGCACGTGGTCTTGGCGTGCCGCGAGGCGGTGATGTAGGCGACCTGGTCGACATCGGCGAGGATCTTGCCCCCGAACGCGTTCCCGTGGAAATTGACGTCCGACGGCACGATGAGCCGGTCCATCGTGGCCCGGCTGGAGGCGACGCTTCGGGGGGGCAGGTTGACAGGGGGAGTTGCGGTCATCGATCCGATCCCGGCGGGGGCGGCCCGTCGGAGGGGGCCCCCATAGGGAGAGGGTTTATCAGCTAACGGCCGGGGCCCCGGTCGCCGGGGCCCATCCGACCGCTTCCGCCTCCGAGCGGCGCCCGTCCCCGGTGCGGTCCGGTTGGACAACGCCTAAATAGGGGGACCTTTTGGGCGCGCCCGGAGCCGGCAGCATGGCACAGAAGCCCCACCTTAACATCGTCTTCATCGGCCACGTGGATCACGGCAAGTCGACGACCGTCGGTCGCCTTCTTTTGGACACCGGATACATCCGCCAGGAAGAGATCGACAAGTTCCGGGCGGAAGCCGAGGCGAAGGGCAAGGCGACGTTCGAGTTCGCCTGGGTCATGGATGACCTCAAGGAGGAGCGCGAGCGCGGCGTCACGATCGACATCGCCCACCGGCGCTTTGACACCCAGAAGTACTACTTCACCATCATCGACGCGCCCGGCCACCGCGACTTCGTCAAGAACATGATCACGGGGACCAGCCAGGCCGATGCGGCCGTCCTGGTCTGTTCGGCGGCCGATGGGGTCCAGGAGCAGACCCGGGAGCACATCTTCCTCTCCCGGACGCTCGGGGTCACCCAGCTCATCTGCGCGATCAACAAGATGGACCGCCAGGAGGTCAAGTACTCCGAGGCGAAGTTCAAGGAGGTCGTCGAGGAGCTGACCAAGCTGCTCAAGAACGTCGGATTCAAGGTCGCCGAGCAGGTGGTCTTCGTCCCGATCTCGGCGTTCAAGGACGACAACATCAACAAGGCGAGCCCCAACACGCCCTGGTACAAGGGCCCCACCCTCCTCCAGGCGCTCGACAACCTCAAGGTCCCCGAGAAGCCCACCACGAAGCCGCTGCGGCTGCCCGTGCAGGATGTCTACACCATCACCGGTATCGGGACCGTCCCGGTCGGGCGGGTCGAGACGGGGATGATGAAGATCGGCGACAAGATCATCTTCCTGCCCAGCGGGAAGTCGGGCGAAGTCAAGTCGATCGAGATGCATCACGAGCAGGTCACCGAGGCCGGCCCCGGCGACAACGTCGGGTTCAACGTGCGCGGGATCGACAAGAACGACATCCGGCGCGGCGATGTCGCGGGCCCGGTCTCCAACCCGCCGACCGTGGTCGAGAGCTTCACCGCCAACATCCAGGTGCTCAACCACCCGAGCGTCATCACGGCCGGGTACACCCCCGTCTTCCACTGCCATACCGCCCAGGTGGCCTGCGAGTTCACCGAGCTGCTGAAGCGGCTGGACCCCAAGACCGGCCAGGTCGCGGAGGAGAACCCCCAGACGCTCAAGACCGGCGATGCGGCGGTCGTCAAGATCACCCCGCGCCGGCCGTTGGTGCTTGAGAAGTACAAAGAGTTCCCCCAGCTCGGACGGTTTGCGATCCGGGACATGGGCCAGACGGTCGCGGCCGGCGTCGTCGTCGACGTCAAGAAGCGCGAATAGGACCGGAGACCGACCGGAGCTCGATTTAGGGGAGAGGCCATCGATGGTTCAGAAGGCCCGCATCTCGCTCACCGGCACCGACTCCGGCAAGGTCGACTCGATCTGCAAGCAGATCCGGGAGATCTCGCAGAAGACCGGCGTCTTCATCAGCGGGCCGATCCCCCTTCCGACGAAGCGGCTCAAGGTCGCGGTCCGCAAGGGCCCGGACGGCGGCGGCTCCAGCACGATCGACCACTGGGAGATGCGGATCCACAAGCGGCTCATCGACATCGGGGCCGACGAGCGGGCCCTCCGTCAGGTGATGCGGATCCAGGTCCCCGACGGCGTCAATATCGAGATTGTCCTGACGAGCTAGCGGGCCGTGTTCGCGCCGGGAGCGGGCCGGCCGATCGCCTTTACCGCCGCCTTGGCCTTCCTGTTGGCCCTGGTCGGCGCCGGAGCGTACCCGTTCGGCGCGGTCCGCGACGGCCTGTGGGGGCTTTCGGCGGGCTTTGCCCTGGTCGCGATCGGCCTCGCGATCTTCTTCCGCGACCCCGAGCGGGTGCCCGGCGAGGGGGTCGTCTCGGCCGCCGACGGGCGGATCCGGGCGGTCGATCGCGAAGGGGAGCTCTGGCGGATCTCGGTCTTCATGAACGTGACCGACGTGCATGTGAACCGGTTCCCCCTGGCGGCCCGGGTCGAGGCGGTCGGCGACGCGGGCTCGGGGTTCCGGCCGGCCTACCGTGAGGAGGCCCGGCACAACGTCCGCCGGGCGTACCGACTTCTCGGGGAGCACGGGTCGGTGGAAGTCACCCAGATGACCGGCGCGGTCGCCCGGCGGCTGGTCTCGTTCGTCCGGCCCGGGGAGCGGTACGAGAAGGGCGCCCGGCTCGGGATGATCGCCCTCGGGTCGCGGGTCGACGTCTGCCTGCCGGCGGACGCCTACACCCCGGCGGTCCGGGTCGGCGACCGGGTCCGGGCCGGCGTGACCACCATCGCCCGGGACCGGGCATGATCGACCGGTGGCGGTTCGCGGCGAACCTCGCGACGACCGGCAATGCCGTGCTGGGGATCGCGGCCGTCCTGTACGTCTGGGCGGGCAACCCGGTCTGGGCGCTCGTCCTGGTGGCGGCCGGGGTCGGCCTGGATGGGCTGGACGGTCGGTTCTCCCGCCGCAGCCCGAAGCCGCCGAGCCGGTTCGGACGGGTGGCCGATTCGATCGCGGACGCCCTGACCTTCGGGGTCGCCCCCTTCGCCCTCCTCGCCGATCACACGGCCGACGCAGCGCTCTGGGCGGCGCTCGGGCCGATCCCGCTGATCGTGGGCGCCCTCTACCTCACGGCCGCGGTGGCCCGCCTGATCTACTTCACCGGCTGGGCGTTCGAGCGGCCGCACTTCCTAGGGGTCCCGACCCCGCAGGCGGCGCTGACGCTCTCGGTCCTCATCCTCTGGGCGGGGACCCCCGCCTTCTGGGGGGTACGCCCGGCGCTCCTGTTGGGCGGCGCCCTCATCCTCGCCCTCCTCATGGTCGTCCCGGTGCCGTTCCCGAAGGTCAAGCGGGGCCATCCCCTCCGACCGGTGCTGGTGGTCGCGGGAGTCGCCCTCGTCGGGGCGTTGATCCCCGTGCAGTTCGCCCCGTCGGCCGGCACCGGCCTCTACCTATTCGCGGAGGTGGCGAGCCTCGTGGCCGGCGGCGGCCTTATCGCCTTCCTGGTGATGGGCCCGTGGACCGTGCCCCGGAGGTCCGAGGGGGCCGCGACCCCACCATGAACCCCGCTCCGGAATCGACCCACCCCCCGACGCCCATCGAGCAGCTCTGCTTCGAGGCCGGGATCAAGCTCGGCGGCATCTTCCACCAGTACCTCGGCATCCCCGTCGCCCCCCGGACCGCCCCGGCGCTCGCCCGGGCGATCGAGGCGGCGGTGGGCCTCCAGCCCTTCGTCGAGCGGGTCCGGGTCCGGATTGACGTCCGGCGCGGCGGGCCGGTGGGGCGCGGCCGGTTCGCCTATCGCTACCTTACGCCCGAGATGCTCCGGGTGGACCTCACGATCTCGGACGGGGTCCACCGGGTCGGGGCCCGTCTCCAGTACCGGCCGGACCTGAGGTATCCCTTGATGAGCCTCGCCCGGCCCGGACGCGGCCGACGCCCCGGTTAGCTCCGGGTGCCGATCTCCGTGTACGTGAGGTCGGTGGGGCCGACGTAGAGCGCCTTCGGCCGGATCAGCCGGAGGTCGTCGTACTCCTCGAGCACATGCGCGGTCCAGCCCGTGATCCGGCTCACCGCGAAGATCGGGGTGAAGAGATCGTGCGGGATCCCCAGCTGCGTGTAGATCGACCCCGAGAAGAGATCGACGTTGGGGTAGAGGTTCTTCTCCCGGTGGACCACCTCCTGGAGCCGGACCAAGAGGTCGTAGTAGTGGAGATCCTGCTTCGCCTCCCCGACCTTGTGGGACCAGCGCCGTAGGATGGTCGCCCGGGGGTCCTCGACCTTGTAGACCCGATGGCCGAAGCCCATGATCCGCTCGTGCTTCGCCAGCTTCGCCTGGGTGATCGCTTCGACCCGGTCGACGGTGCCGATCTCATCGAGCAGCTTCATCACCTGCTCGTTGGCGCCCCCGTGCAGCGGCCCCTTGAGCGTCCCGATGGCGCTCGTGATCGCGCTGTAGAGATCGCTCAGGGTGGACGCGGTGATCCGGGCCGCGAAGGTCGAGGCGTTGAGTTCATGGTCGGCATGGAGGATGAGCGCGACGTCGAGGGCGCGGACCTCCAGCTCGGTGCCTTCCCGGTTGAGGAGGGCATAGAGCAGGTAGCCGGCGTGGCTCAGGTCCGGACGGGGGGCGAGCGGCGGGAGATGGGCCCGTCGGCGGTGGAACTGGCCCAGGATGGTCGGAAGGGCGGCCGTCAGCCGCAGCGCCCCGCTGATCGAGCTGGCCCCGGGCTTGGTCTCCCCGGGCTCGGAGAGCGCCATCGCGCTGACGACGGTCCGCAGGACCTCCATCGGGTTCGACTCGGGCGGGATCCGTTCAATCAGCTCGACGACCGGCTTCGGCAGGACCCGCAGGCTGACCAGAAGGTTCTGGAGCTCGGCGAGCTGCGCCCGGGTCGGAAGGCGGCCGTACCACATCAGGTAGGCGACCTCCTCGAACGACGAGTGCTCGGCGAGCTCCCGGATGTCGTAGCCGCGGTAGATCAGACGGCCCTGCCGGCCGTCGATGAAGCAGATTCGGGATTCGAGGGCGACCACATCTTCCAGTCCCCGCTGGACCACTTCCGTTTCCGGCATACCTTCAACCTACCCTTCGGGAAGGGCGCAGCGGCTCTTAACCTGTCTTCGCCGTCCCCGGGGCGTCGGCCCGGGGGGTCGGGGCCGACGGCCGGGGCGGTTCCCGGGGAGCCCGCCGCTTCTGGAAGGCGACCGAGGCCGCGGTCCAGATCGGCAGCGAGAGCAGGAGCGAGCCGGCGGCGACCAGGAAGACGAGCCGGTAGCTCCCCCAGACCGAGAGGGTTCCGGCGACCGCCGCCCCCAGGACGGCCGCGAGGCCCCCGAGGGCGCTGTTGAGCCCCAAGAGTTGCCCGGCCTCCCGCCCCTGCACGCTCCGGAACAGGATGAGGGAACTCGCGGTCGTGTAGAGGGCGACCGCGACCCCCAGCACCCCGAAGAGGACGAAGTTGAGGCCGACCGCGGTCCCGGCGACGATCGCGACGAGGGTCAGCATGCTGACGGCAAGATAGCCGAGGCTCCGCAGGTAGGTCGCGCGCTGCACGAGACGATCCGGCCCCATCTGCTCGCTCAGCCGACCGCTGGCCGGGAAGACCGCGCCCTGGCCGAGGCTGTTCGAGATGTTGATGAGGAAGATCGACGAGGAGCCGAGGCCCACCGAGTAGAGGTAGGGGGTGTAGGAGATGTTGAAGAGGTTGGAGGCGAAGTTGAACAGGAACCCGGCCCCGAAGATCAGGGGCAGCTCGTGGTGGATCTCCCGGCGGGCCCACCCCACGAACCGGCGCAACGGTCCCGATCCGAGATGGGGCCGGACGGGGAAGAACGGCACCGGCACCCGGAACCCGATGAGCGCCCGGCTGCGGGAAAGCAGGCTTTCGGGATGCTTCGCCACCTGGAGGGTGGTGAGCTTCCGTTCGGGCTCGGCGACGAGCAACGCCACCGCGACCGCGCTCAGGGCGGCGAGGCCGGCGAGGACCGTCAGGAGCGCGAGGAGGGTGTCGCTCGAGAGGGTCCAGAAGAACCCGAGGAGCAGCCCGACCACCGAGCCGACGATGCTCATCTCCTGGAAGGAGGCGTACGCCCGCGGCCGCTCCGACTCACTGAACTTCTCGAGGATCAGCAGGTTGGAGGCACTGGTGCCGGCCGGAGCCAAAAGGCCGATCAGGGCATAAACGCCGAACAGGAGCGGAAGGTTCGGCAGGTGGGCGAGGAGGAGGTAGAGGGCCGCGAACCCCCCGTAGTTGAGGATCAGGAAGGCCCGGCGGCGCCGGTAGCGGTCGGACAGCCGCCCCCAGATGAACGAGGCGACGATGAGGGCGAGGTTGAATCCGAGGGCGGCGAGGGCCACATCGGACCAGCTGCCGTGGAGCGGGCCCAGGATGAGCAGGGGGAGCACGACGCCGAAACCGGCGGTCGCCGCATTGATGGGGACGAAGGCAAGGAGCCAAGGGCGGGCCACGAGCCGGCGGGGCCAGGTGCTCACGGATGTGAACGGGGCCCCCATGGTTGGTCGGATCGGACCGGGCGACGCACCCGGGGTTTAAAGGGGGCGGGCTCGACTCGCGAAGCGTGCCTCAGGGGGGCGGGGGGGCCGAGCGGGGCCGGGGAACCTTGGGCATCGACGTCGCACCCTTCAACAGCTCGATCGACAGCACCACCAGATCGTAACAGAAGTTGACCCGCGCGATCCGGTCCGACCGGGAGGCGGTCGGCGGGACCGGACGGACCCACCGAAGCGCCCCCTCGAGCAGCGACCGCAGCGTGGCGAGCCGCATCGGGTCGGTGACCTCGACCTGAGGATCGGCGATCCTCGGCAGGAGCTCGGCGAGTTCCTGGCTCAGCTCTTCGCCCATCCGGTCGATCTCGGGGTCGGAAAGCTCGGTGGTCTCCAAGAGTAGCGGCATCCGAGTCCCCCGAGGCCGGACCCCCCGAAGTACTCTTCGCCTCGGGCCCGGGCCGGAGGGCCGGGGGCGGGCCGACCGCTCGGCGGGGCCGGGCGAGTCGCGGACAACTCTTATAAAGGGGGGCCGGTGTCTCCTCCCCGTCCACACGGGGTATCTTCGTGGCGATCGGATTCGTACTCATCAGCACCGCCCCCGCCAAGGAACATGAAGTCTACACGGAGTTGCTCCGGGTGAAGGGGATCGTCGAGCTGCACCCCCTCTTCGGGGAGTACGACCTGATCGCCAAGGTGGAGGCGGAGGACTTTAACGCCCTCGGCCAGCTCGTCGTCGACCGGATCCGGTCGATTGCCGGCGTCATCGATACGAAGACCCTCACGGGGATCAAATTTTAGGAAGGGTGGAACGAGTGTTCGATCTGTTGGGTACGTTTGCCGGCAACAACGTGGGTGCGTGGGAGTTCATCACCGTCCTGCTCCTGATCTTGGGACTGTTCCTGATCCTCGCCGGAGCCTTCACGGCCTATTTCGGCAGCGGCAAGAGCCGGGCCATCGGGGCGGCGCTCCTGGTCGTGGGCCTCATCATCGGACTTTTGGGCGGATACTACTATCACCTGCAGTACCACCTGCTGAGCCAGCTCCTCTGGGAGAGCTTCCTGATCCTGCTCGCCGCCGTCATCGGAGCCTTGATCGCCGTGGGGATCTTCCTCGTGGCGATCATGAAGTCGTAGACGGGTCGGGGGGAGCCCCATGCCCCCGGGTCGGAGCCTCCGCTCCCGGGCGGTCACCCTGTCGAGCGACATCGGCTGGGCCTACGCCGCCCAGATGAAGGCGGTGCTCTACCGGAGCCTCCCGTGGGGGAGGGTCATCGACCTGGCCCACGACCTCCCGCCCCACGCGGTCCGGGAGTCGGCGCTCTGGCTCGCGGCGATGGCCGAGCGGTTCCCGCCGGGCACGATCCACCTCGCGATCGTCGATCCCGGTGTCGGCAGCGATCGGGCGGCGATCGCGGTCGAATGCCGCGACGGCTCGGTCCTGATCGGCCCCGACAACGGGCTCCTTCGGCCTCTCGCCCGCCGGCTCGGTGTCCGGGCGGTCTGGACGATCGACGAGCGGAGGCTCCGGGCCGGCCCCCGGCGCGGCACCACCTTCGACGGGCGCGACCTCTTTGCGCCGGCCGCGATCGCGGCCTGGGAGGGACGGCCGTTTTCCGAGTGGGCCACGCCCGGACGGTTCATGGAGTCGGAGGACCCGGTACCGGAGCGATTCTCCGGGCGCTGGGTGGGGGAGGTCCTCCTGGTCGATCGATTCGGGAACCTCATCACCAACCTCCCGGCGGAGTGGATCCCGGCCGGACCGCTGCGCCTGAGGCTCGGCCGCGGAGCGGTCCGGACGGTGCGACGCCGGACGGCCTATGCGGAGATTCGCCGCGGCGCGCTGGGCTGCCTCGCCTCGAGCTTCGGCACGATCGAGATCTCGGCCCGCGAAGCGTCGGCCGCCCGGCGGACCGGCGCACGGCCGGGGAGCCGCGTCGAGCTCACCGGTCCCGCGCCCGGGTGAGAGCGTAAATATCGTCAGCCCTACGGGCGGACGGAGCCGATTCGGACGGCCCGCGGCGCAGATGGCGAAACGGGACTACTACGAAGTGCTCGGGGTCCCCCGAACGGCGTCTCCCGACGAGATCAAGAGCGCCTACCGGAAGCTCGCCCGTCTCCACCACCCGGATCTCAACGCCGCCAACCCGAAGGCGGCGGAGGAACGGTTCAAGGAGCTCTCCGAGGCCTACGAGGTCCTGGCCGACCCCGAAAAGCGGCGGCGGTACGATGCCGAGGGGTTCGCCGCCGTCGACTCGGAGTTCGGTCCGGGCGGGTTCTCCTGGAACAACTTCAGCCACGCCGGCGATCTGGAGGATCTCCTCGGATCGAATCCCTTCTTCCAGCAGTTCTTCGGCGGCGGCGGTACGCTCTTCGGGCGGCGGCCACCGGGCGCCCGGGCCCGCGGGGGCGACATCGAGGTCTCGGTCCGGCTCCCGATGGCGGCCGCGGTCTCCGGGGCGAGCCCGACGCTCGAGATCCCCCGGATCGACCCCTGCGCGGACTGCCGGGGCAACGGCGCCCGCAACGGGACCGCGCTCGAGACCTGCCGGGACTGCGGGGGCCAGGGGCAGGTCCGCCGGCTCCAGTCGAGCGGCTTCGGCCAGATGATCACCATCACGGAGTGTCCGCGCTGCCACGGTACCGGCCGGCGCGTGATCGAGGCGTGTCCGACCTGCAAGGGCACCGGCCGGGTGCGGAGCACCCGGCACATCGAGGTCCAGATCCCCCCGGGGATCGAGAACGGCGCCGTCCTGCGGCTCGGCGGTCAGGGCGCCGAGGGGAGCCGGGGCGGCCCCCCCGGCGACCTCTATGTCCAGGTCCTGCTCGATCCGGTCCCCGGGATCACCCGGGACGGCACGACCGCCCTCACCGAGGTCACCGTCCCGCTCGCGACCGCCCTCCTGGGCGGCGAGGTCAAGGTCCGCACCCTCACCGGCGAAGCGGTCGTCCATGTGCCGCCCGGGAGCCAGCCGGAGAGCCGCCTGCGGCTCCGGGGAGAGGGGTTCCCGCATCTCCGCTCGAGCCGCCGGGGGGACCTCATGGTCCTCCTCCACGTCGATCTCCCGTCCCTGAACGGCCGGCAGAAGGAGCTCATCGCCGAGGCGCTCGGCACCGCCGCCCGCAAGCCGACCGGCCGCCGGGGCACCCTCTTCGGGGCCCGACCGTGACCGAAGGGCCGGACGGTGAGGGGCTTCCGGTCGACCACTACTATTCCGCCCGCCCCCGCTCCCCCTCCGAACGGGGACAGCTTCGGTTCCTCTACCGAGGCGAGATCCTGACCTTCACGGTCGACCGGGGGGTCTTCGCCGTCCGGGCGCTCGACCCGGGGACCGACCTGCTGATCCAGAGCCTCGAAGTGGGGCCGACCGACCGGGTGCTCGATCTGGGCTGCGGCTGGGGCGCGGTCGGCGTCGCGGCGGCGAAGGCGGCGCCGCAGGGCCGGGTCGTGATGGTCGATGTGAACCGGCGGGCGGTCCGGCTCGCCCGGGAGAACCTCGCCCAGAACCGGCTCACCAACGCCGAGGTCCGGGCGGGATCGATGTTCGAGGCGGTCCCCGGGGAGCGGTTCGATGTGATCGCCACGAACCCACCGTACCGGATCGGACGTCCCCAGATCCTGGCGATGCTCCGCGACGCCCCCCGGTTCCTGACCGAGACCGGCCGACTTTGGGTCGTCGGGCAGGGGAGCCAGGGGATCCTCTACTACCAGCACAAACTCACGGAGGAGTTTCCCGGGACGGTCGACGTCGTGGCCCGGCACTCGGGCTACCGGGTGGTGCGGGCCTGCCGGTCGGCCCGTCCGACCGACCGGGCCCGGTAGAGCCTCAGGAGATGCCTCACATACCGCCCGATCTCGCCGCGGTCGAGCTTGCTCTGCCCGGCGATCCGGGGGAGGAATCGGTACGGAATCTCGGCGACGGGGTCGGGCCGGCACCGCACGAGGATCTCCAGGCCGATCTTGTAGCCGATCGGGTCGAGGGGGGCCCGGTCGAGCAGGCTCCGGCGGACGACAAAGTAGCCGGACATCGGGTCGCGCACCCGGGTCAGCGGCCGGGCCAGCCAACGGCCACCGGAGGAGATGACCCGGCGGCTGAGGGCCAGGCCGGGGCGGTCTCCGCTCCAGGCCTCCCGGGTCGCGATCGCCATCTCGGCCGGTCCCTCCTGAACGGCCCGGAGCAGCGCCGGCAGCACCGCGGCCGGGTGACTACCATCGGCGTCCATCACCGCGAGGTACTCCCCGGGCGCCCGCCGGAACCCCTCCAGGACCGCGGTCGCCAGGCCCCGGACCCCCGTCCGCTCCACCACATGGACCGGCAGGCTCCCTTCCAGGGAACGGGCCACCTCGGCCGTCCCGTCCGGACTCTGATCATCGATCACCCAGAGCTCCGAGGGGACGCCCGAGAGGGCCTCGGCGAGGCGGGGGTAGAGGTAGGCGATACCGGCCCGTTCGTTGTAGGTCGGTAGGATCACCGAGACCCGACCGGAGTTCGGCATCGACCTGAGCTACCTACGGGGCCTTATTCCACTGCCGACGAATCGGAAGGGCGACCCCGACCCGGTCTCTCGGCGGTCACCCCTCCCGAAGCGCTTAAAAGGGAAGGCCATCTCGGGCGCCGCGCCCGTTCCCTCACCCCCGACTCCGGCCGGGAGGGTGATCGCTACGGCGCCCTGTACCCCATGAGTCCCGCACCTCCCGAAACCAAACCCGCCAAGACCCCGACACCGCCGGCGCCGACCGAAGAGGCGAAGCCGTCGAAGAAGGAGAAGAGCCCGAAGGCCGGCAAGGAGCCGAAGGGCAAGGACGGTAAGGAGTCCAAGGAGGGGAAGGACGGCAAGGAGACGAAGGGGGGCAAGGGCAAGGGCGGATCGGCCAAGGCGGCGCCGGTCCCGGATAACCCGAACTTCCGCTACATCGTCCGGGTCTCCAACACCGACCTGGACGGCCGGCGCCCGACGGCGCTGGCGATCGCCCGGGTCCGCGGCGTCGGCCATCGCATCGCCGGGGTGGTCTGCCGCCTCGCCGAGGTCGACCCGAAGGAGATGATCGGGAACCTGCCCGAACCCACCGTCGAGCGGATCGAAGCCTCCCTGGGTCAGATCGCGACCCGCCTTCCGGCGTGGATGATCAACCACCCCAAGGAGACGGTCTCCGGCCAGTCGCTCCACTTCTTCGGTCCCGACCTCGAGACCAGCCGCCGGGACGACATCAACTGGATGCGGATGATCCGTTCCTACCGCGGGGTCCGGCACGAACGCGGACAGAAGGTCCGCGGGCAGCGCACCCGATCCAACGGACGGACCGGCATGGCGGCCGGCGTCATCAAGAAGACCGCGCGGGAGGCCCAGGCCGAGTCGAAGGGCAAGAGCGAGCCGGCGGCGGCCGCCCCGGCGACGCCCCCCGCCAAGAAGGAGTGATTCAAGTCCTATGGGAGATCCCCGCTTTCTCCGGCGCCTCTACGAAACCCCGAAACACCCCTGGGAGGCCACCCGGATGGCCGAGGAGCGGAAGCTGCTCCAGCGCTACGCCCTCAAGAACAAGCGGGAGCTGTGGAAGGCCCAGTCGGTCCTCCGGGGTTTCCGTCGCCAGGCCCGGGACCTCCAGGCCCGCCTCCGGGCCGGCGAGGAGCAGGCCAAGCGGGAGACCGACCTGCTGCTGGGCCGCCTGACCCGCCTCGGGCTCTTCAAGGCCCCGACGGCCACCCTCGACGATGTGCTGGCCCTCAACCCCGAGGATCTCCTCAAGCGCCGGTTCGATTTCGTCGCGTTCCACAAGGGGCTCGCCCCGACCGCCATCGCGGCCCGCAAGTGGATCGTCCACGGCCACCTCCTGATCGGCGACCACAAGGTGACCCGGCCGGGCTACCTCATCCGGGCGGAGGAGGAGGGGCGCATCGGCTACGCTCCGACCAGCCCGTACTTCTCGGAAGACCACCCGACCCGGATCGCGCTCCGGGAGCGGGAGAGCCGCGCGCCGACCCCCACGGAGGGCCTGTAGGCCATGGCCAAGATCGGGATCGCCCACATCTTCGCGAGCTACAACAACATCCACATCACCGTCACCGACCTCACCGGCTCGGAGACCCTGGCGAAGGCGACCGGCGGGATGGTCGTCAAGGCCGCCCGGGACGAGTCGTCGCCGTATGCCGCCATGAAGGCGGCCGACCAGATCGCCCTCACGATCAAGGAGAAGGGGTACGACACGGTGCATGTCCGGGTGCGCGCCCCGGGCGGCAACCGCTCCCGCTCCCCCGGACCCGGGGCCCAGGCGGCGATCCGGGCGCTCTCGCGCGCGGGCATCAAGATCCAGCGGATCGAGGACGTCACCCCGGTGCCGCACGACGGCACCAAGCCGAAGGGCGGCCGGCGCGGTCGGCGGGTTTAGGCCCATGGAGATCACGATCCCCGAACTCAAACCCCGACGCGCCCGGCTCCAGATCGCGGGCAGCACCCCCTCCCGGGTCAACGCGATCCGGCGCGCGCTGTTGGCCGACGTGCCGAAGCTCGCGATCGAGGAGGTGGAGTTTCACCTGGGGCCGATCCGGGACGAGGCGACCGGGAAGGATTACGACTCGTCGACCAGCATGTTCGACGAGGCGGTGGCGCTGCGGCTCGGACTCCTCCCGATCCCCACCGATCTCGGCCAGTTCCGTCGCAAGTCGGAGTGCACCTGCAATGGGGCCGGGTGCGCCAACTGCCAGGCGATCTTCTCGATCGACAAGAAGGGCCCCTGTACCGTCTACAGCAAGGATGTGGTCCCGCTCGGGGACGCCAACCTCCAGATCCTCGAACCCGACATCCCCATCGTCCAACTCGGCGCCCGCCAGGCGCTCCTCGCCTATGCCACCGCGGTGCTGGGCGCGGGCCGCGACCACGCCAAGTGGCAGGTCGCCCAGGCGGTCGGGATCGCCCCGAAGGCCACCTTCAAGTTCCATCGAAAGCCCGGATGCACCGACGCCTGCCTCAAGCGGGTGGCCCTGAACTCGCCCGGCCAGATCCTCCGCTTCTCGGCCGGCAAGCTGACCCTCGAGGACCCCGAGCAGGCCATCCGGCTCCTCCCGAGCCAGAAGGAGTGCGAGCACGGTTCGATCGAGGTCGAGCTCAGCCCCGACACGTTCGACTTCCGCTTCGAGACCGACGGTTCCCTGACCGCCCGGGAAGCGTTCCGCTATGCGCTCAAGGACCTCAAGCGCCGGTTCGAAGAACTGCGCGAGGCGGTCCAGGCGATCCCGTAGAGGGGGACGGCCCCGGCGGACCGCGGGGGACTCACCCGCGGCGCGCGACGGGACCGGTCGAGCGGGTCCAGTCGTAGCGCAGGAGGGCGCCGATCCGGCCCAGGGCGGCCAGGCGCCGCCCCGCATCGCTCTCCTCCCGGACCACGAAGAGCCGGGCCCGGGCCTCCTGGGCCCGTTCGACGACCGACTGCGCGGCCGGGTCGGTGAGCAGCCGGTCGGAAAGGAGGACCGTCTCGGCCGCTCCCGCGTCGACCGCTTCGGTGACCTCGGCGAGACCCACGGCCGACCGGGTGCCGCCGGCGAGCCCCTGGACCAGCCGTTCGACCAGGTCGGCCTCCTCCGCCGCGACCGCGCCCCGGAGCGCCTCGGCCGCCCGCCCCGACCGGAACAGCTCGTCGATCCCCGCCCGGCCCGCTTCGGAGGTCGGCATGAGCTTCATCTTCGCCGCCACCGAGGGATCGGCGGCCCGGATCCCCTCGGCGAGCCGTTCCTTGAGGAAGCCCGGCCCGGCGACGGCCACCGCCGCCGCCGTCCGCCCCTCCCGGACGATCAGGTCGACGAGCTCGGCCGCATAGGTGGCCCGGTCCTTCTCGCTCTGGCCCCCGTCGTACTGCTTGCCCGCAATCGTCCGGCGGACCTCGGCGACCGGCTCCACCGCCCGGCCGCGGATCCGGGCGAGGGCGGAGTCGCCCCAGTCGACGGCCGCGACGAGGATCGTGGGGTCGCCGTGGTGCTGCAGCCCTTCGGTCAGGAGCGCCCGCTCCCCGACGGTCAGCTTCGGCTTCGCCAAGGTGACCTCCTCCCCCTCCTCGAGGTCGAGCGTGTGGTGCCGGCCGATATCGAACGGACCGGTCACAATCGGTCCGGTGATCCGGACGTGCTGGGTGAACCCGTGAAACTCAACCGCTTCGGCGCGGACCTCGAGGTAGACCCGCCGGCGGCTCCGCTCGGCGCCCGGTACATCGGCCGGGGCCTCGGGATCCCGGCGGGTGGTGGACGCCCCGACCAGATCCCCCCGACGGACGAGTCGGGCGATCCGCCAGAGATCGCTCGCGGTGTCGAGCCGCAGCCGGAGCCGCCCGGTCGACGGGTCCTGGTGGATCAACCGCATCGACCGGCTCCCCGGGATCGCCGACACCGTAGCGCCCCGCCGCGACGACCGTCCGGATCCGCGGAGGCGCCGAGCTCTAGAGGCATTCTTCCTCGGGCTCCACCCGGGGCGGGGGGACCGGAATCAGCCGACGCGAGTACCATCCGAACTTGGGGCCGAGGCTCCGGCGGAACCCCAACGAACGGTACAGGTGAATCGCGGGAGCGTTGCCCCCGGTCACGTTGAGGCAGATCCGGTCCTCGCCCTCGGCCCGGAGGCTTTCGATCGCCCGCACGAGCAGCCGCCGTCCGATCCCCTGACCCTGGACCGTGGGGTCGACCATGACGCTGATGATGAGCGCCCCGCTCTCCCGACGGGTCACCAGCAACGCTCCACGGAGAACCTCCCCCTCCTCCCAGACGTTGGACGCGTGGGCGTCGATGGGCCCGTATTGGCCCGAGAAGAGGATCTCGACCTGCTCCCGGGCATCGGCGGCCGGGTCGGCCGCGGTTTGGAAGAGGTACCGGTCGAGACTCTCGGCGTAGGCGATCCGGGTGAGGTGGGCGAGTCCTGCCTGGTCGGACTCCCGGACCGGCCGGATGGGGTCGAGGGGTTGGCTCGTCCAGGGGAGGACCGCCTCGGCAGGGAGACTCAGCTCGTAGCGATGGTACCGGGCAAAGCCGGCCCCCGTCAGGAGCTGGTCCTCCTGTTCGGGCGGGACACCGGGCAGTTCCCCGGGGATCAGGCGCACCGGTCCGGCCTCCAGTGCCGCCCGGAGGAGGGCCGCCCATCCGGCCACGGAGTCCCCACCGGCAGAGGAGTACCAGAAGACCACCTCCCGACCGACCTCCTTCACCGAGGTCCAGACGACCAGGCCCCGGGCCCGCCCGTCGTGTTGGATCCACCGGCCCTCGAACTGACCCAACTGGATCCGGGTCACCAGCCCGTCGGTGTCCGGCACGGCGGCCGGATCCTGGCGCGCGTACGCCTCCCGGGCCTCGCGCAGGAGCTCGGGGAGCTGCTCGACCCCCTCCGGCAGGGAGTGCAGGCAGTCCATGCCGGCGCTACGATCACCGGGTTAAGACGGCTACCGGGAGTGACGGGGCGCCGAACCTGAACGCGGCCGGAGCCGACCAAGGGGCCGCCGCAACGGCCCGGTACCGGCGTCCCCACGGTTCCGCCGGCGCGCGGCGGTTCCAGAGCGCGCAAAGGTTTATGCGGACGAACGACAGTCATTTGTCAGACAAAAGACCACAAGTTGTCGGACATCCATGAACGAAACATCGGAACGGGTCACCGTCCGGATCCCGGAGGATCTGCTCGAGAAGCTCCGTCGGGTCCAGGAGGCCAAAGGCATCGCCACCGTCTCGGACGCCATCCGGGAGGGCCTGGAACGGTACGTGGAGATGCACCTGCCCCCGCCCAATGTCCGGAAGGTGGTGGTCGAGTTGTCCCGGCAGGACAACCGTCGCCTCGAGGAGTTTGTCCGTGAAGGCAGTTCCATCAGCATCGACGATGCGGTCCGCTCGGCGGTGCGGGAGTTCATCCGCACGCGCCTCGAAGAAGCGCACCCCCGGGCCGGAGTGGCCGCCCGGCGGGACGGCGAGATGCCCGAGGCCCTGACGACCCGGACGGGGTAGGGGCCGGATCCGACCATGGACGACGTGGCCGATTGGGCGAAGCTGGGCGCCCTGCCGACCTTCGCGGTCGTCGGGCTCGGCGGCGCCGGCTCGGATGCGGTCCGGGACCTGGTCGACCTGGGCCTCTCCCCGCAGGTCCATCCGGTCGCGATCAATACCGACGCTCAGCACCTCCTCGGCCTCGGGCTGGATGAACGGATCCTGATCGGCCAGCGCGAGCTCAAGGGGCGCGGTTCGGGCGGGGACCGGGGCGGGGTCCTGAGGGCGGCCGTGGACAGCCGGGAGGAGATCCTCCGGCGGCTCCGCAACTACGAGGTGGTCTTTTTGCTGGCGGGGCTCGGAGGGGGCACCGGGAGCACGCTGCTCCCGTACCTGTGCCGGGAGCTCCGGCGCACCGAGGCGCTCCCGATTCCGATCGTCTTCCTGCCGTTCTCGATCGAGCTGCAGACCAACCCCGCGCGGCGCGAGACGGTCGACTACGCCCTCGACGAGCTGGAGGCGTTGGGAGGGCTCCTGGTCGCCCTCGACAACGAGAAGCTGCGGCGCCACGAGGCCCTCCCGATGCAGCGGGTCTTCCGGTTCCGCAGCTCCTACCTCCGCCAGCTCATCGAGAGCCTCCACGACATGGTCAACGGCTCGTCCCAGATGAACGTCGACCTCGCGACGCTGCGCAACCATCTCGGCGACTCCGGGCTCTCGACGGTCCTGGTCGGGGAGCACCACTACTCCGAACCGGACCGGCTGGTCCGCGCGGCGCTCAAGGACTCCCTGCTCGACTTCGAGCTCTCCCAGGAGACCTCGGCCCTCATCCACCTGGACGGAGGATCGAACCTGACGCTGCGGACGATCGACCGGGTGCTGCGTACGATGCACGAAAGCCTTCACGCGCCCCGCCGCGTGGTCCTCGGGACCCGGATCCGCGCCGAAAGCCGCGAGGTCGTCCGGCTGACGGCCGTGATCGGTGGGCTCAAGCCCCGGACGATGCGCCAGGTGCTCGGACGGTCGGGGCCGGTCCCGAACATCCCCTTAGTCCGCTGAAGCGGCGTCCGGCGCGGCGAACGCCCGGTCGAGCCGGTTGTGGAAGACATCGATCACCTGGGAGGTCCGCAGCGATCGGGGGCCGACCGAGAACGTCGGGAGATGGGCTGCCTCCAGGACCGCCCGCTCGGTGTCGGTCGGGTCCGACGGATCGGAGATTACCGCCCGGACGACCCGGGGGGGCGTCCAGGACTCGAGCGGGGTCCCGGCCTCGTCGAGCCAGACGGCTCCCGGCTCCGCGACAAACCGCTTCAGGGCCTCGAGCGGCTCGACCGCCTCGACCACCACCCCGGGCGATGATTCGAACGGATGGGGGAAGTGGGCCGACCGGATCAGGGCGTTCTTGAGCAGCGCGGCCGTCGATCGTTCGTCCGGGTTCAGGAACCGGACCCGGGCACCGATGACCCGGATCCGGCGGGCCGCCGGTGCCGGGGCGGAGGAGAAGAGGACCGCGACTTCGGTATCCCGTCGAAGGTCGTGGGAGAGGGTCAATGCGGTCGAGACGACCCGGGCGATCTCATCCAGCCGGCCCGCGCCCCCCGCGAGGTCGTTGAGGCTGAAGGCGCCGTCCACCGGCACCCGGTGCGCGAGGATGAGGAACTGGCGGAACGCGCCGGGAGGACTCGGGAGGGTCGGCGACGGTGCGGGGCCGGTCACTTGGGGGGGGTGGATCGCAGCCGGCCGACCGACTCGACCGCCGGCGTCTCGGGCGAGGGCTTCTGGCGGCGTTCGAGCCAGATGTCGTCCCCGAGTTCGTGGTAGACCGCATGATCGGCCATGCCGGTCCCCTGCTCGCCGTGAGGGAGCACCAGGGTCGAACTGCGCGGAACGTGGGAGTAGGTCACATCGGTCTCCCCCGCGGCCGCCATCGCCTCGGCTTCCTCCTGGGCCAGCGCGACGATCCGCTCCTTGCGGAACATCCAGTAGTGGATCCGCCACTCCCGACCATCGTAGAGGGTCGTCTCATCCCGCTCGGTCTCGAGGATGCCGTTGTCCTCCAGCATGTAGAAGGTGTCCCGGTCGTCCGGCTCGAGGACGTTGTCGATGATCCGCTCATTGAATCCGAAAAAGTTGAGGACGTGGTTGGCGATCGTCCGGGCATCCTCCGACTGCATCCCCTCGTGGCCGACCGACCTGCGGATCGCCTTGGTGAGCGAATCGAAATCGACCGGCCCCGGTCCATCGAAGCCGCCCAGCATCACCGTCGTCGCCTCGGCTCCGATCGACGGGGCCTCGACGGCGGGGGGGTGGCCGTCGTTCGACCGCTTTCCCCGGGCTCCATTCGTCGCAGGCAGCGTCTTCGTTACGGAGCGTCCCGGAGAAGCCATCGACTAATCTACCCTCGGCATTGTATAAAAACGTTGGCGTACCTATCCCCTTTCGGGATGCGTGGTCGGGCACTCGTCGGACGCGCCGACCCCGGAGCCGGAGAACGAGCTCGCTTTCCCCTCCGGCCCGCGCATCGGCCTCTGGGGGCGGGATTCCCCCACTGCGTAGGTGGTCTTGCCTCCATGAAGGGCTTCACCGCGGCGAGCGCCCGGCGTGGCCCGACGCGGCACGGGATAAGGCACCGGAGTGTTACGACCCGACCGGAGTCGGACGCGTTGCTCCCCTTCGAGGCCCGACCGCAAAGGGGTCGGCAAGCACCACCGGCCGTGGATCGCCCTCGACTTAGGGCCGACCGGAGGTTCATTACCCGGGAAGCGGGTCCCCTCTTGGCCCTTAGAATCCTACGAAGACCCACCTTGTCGCCCGTATCGGAGTTCCGAATGCCGCGTTGGCGGTGAGCCTTCTGGTTGGTTTCCTGATGCTGACCCCAACCGGAGTCACGGGGGCGGCGGCCCCGACGAACCCCTCCGTGCCCTCTTCGAACGGGGCCCTCGCCGCGACGACCGCTTTGGCCCGGTCGGCCCCGCCCGCCGTCGCCCCGCCCAACGCCACCCCGGGAAGCTCCGACCAGCCCTCCGCCTGGACCAATCTGACGGCCGATGTCGGCAACGCCCCCTCCCCCCGGTGGCTGAGTTCGATGGTCTACGACCCCGTGAGCCGGGACGTCCTCCTTTTCGGCGGCTCCCTTTGCCCGAGCCTCCCTTGCGCCGGCCTCTACGGCGACACCTGGACCTACTCCGACTTCCATTGGACCGAACTCTCGCCCTCGACCTCCCCCTCCCCGCGGTATGCCGCGACGATGGCGTGGGACGTCAAGGATCACTACGCCGTCCTCTTCGGGGGGTTCACGGGAACCACCACGCTCAACGACACCTGGATCTTCCAGAATGGGACCTGGACCAACATCACCGCGACCACCAACCAGACTCCGGGCCCGCGCTGGCGGGCC
>JAJYWS010000061.1:0-15345 GCA_021791335.1 Thermoplasmata archaeon | reverse complement strand
CTACGCCGTCCTCTTCGGGGGGTTCACGGGAACCACCACGCTCAACGACACCTGGATCTTCCAGAATGGGACCTGGACCAACATCACCGCGACCACCAACCAGACTCCGGGCCCGCGCTGGCGGGCCTCGATGACCTACGATGCCGGGGACGGGGAAGTACTGATGTTCGGGGGCACCGACACGGCCGGCACCGCCTATTCGGACACCTGGGCGTTTTCGGGGGGCCATTGGAGGAAGCTCTCCCCCTCGGGTTCGCCACCGGGACGCTACCGGGCCTCGATGACCTACGATCCGGCCGACAATGAGACCGTCCTCTTCGGGGGTTGTACCACCTCCAGCTGTCCGGACTCGTCGACCTGGGTCTTCCACAACGACAGCTGGAAGCAGCTCTCGCCCTCGACCCACCCGAGCTCCCGAACCTACTACTACGAGGATTACGCGCCCCAGTACTCCGAGGTCCTCCTCTTCGGGGGCGCGGCCGAAACGAGCACGGCCACCTTCAACGACCTTTACAGCTTCGCGAACGCCACCTGGACCGACCGATCCTCCAATGTTTCGGGAGCCCCGAGCGATCGGGCCTACGGCATGATGGTGAACGATCCGGCCGACGGCTACCTATTGCTCTTTGGCGGGGCGAGCGAAAGTGCCTCCGGGACCTACACCTACTACGCCCAGACCTGGGCCCTCGGTCCACCGATCGTCGGACAGGTCGTCACGGACCCCGGTTCGGCCGACGTGGGGGGTTCCCTCCAGATCAATGCCACCCCGTATGCCGCGCCGCCCAACATCACCTTCGGCTACACGGGTCTTCCGCCCGGGTGCGCCCCGGCCAATGCCTCCGTGATCTCCTGCCGGCCGAGCTCGACCGGCAACTTCTCCATCTCGGCCACCCTGACCGCACCGAGCGGGTACACCACGACCGAAAATGCGACCCTCACGGTTCGCTCCGACCCCACGCTGCAAGGCTTCTCGGTGACGCCCGGCAACCTCACCGAAGGAAGCCCGGTTTCGATCTCCACTTCGGTTACCGGGGGGACCCCGCCCTACCGGTATGCCTACACGGGCCTTCCGTCCGGCTGCGGTTCGGTGGACCGACCGACCCTGAACTGCACGCCGCAGCAGAACGGGAGCTTTTCGGTGGGGGTCAGCGTGACCGACGCTGCGGGCTGGACCCTCCACGGATCGGCGGTACTGGTCATCCACCCGCACCCCGAGATCTCGGGTCTCCGCTTCAGCCCTCCCACCATCGACCTTGGAATGACCGTCGAGATCCAGGTCAATCTCTCGGGAGGCACCGCCCCGTTCGTGTATGCGTACGCCGGCCTTCCCGCCGGCTGCGCGAGCGCCGACACCGGCACGCTGAGCTGCAAACCGACCTCGGTGGGGTCCAGCCTCATCACCGTCCGGGCCACCGACGCCTTCGGCTGGAATGCCACGGCGAATGGGGTGCTGACCGTCAACCCGACCTTGGTCATCGAGAGCTTCGCCGCCAACCTCTCCGAGGTGGACGTCGGCATCCCCGTGGCCGTCACCCTCAGTGTGACCGGGGGGACCGGCAACCTCACGGTGGCGTACTCGGGCGGCCCGCCGGGCTGCCCGTTCGGCAACCTGACGCAGGCGACCTGCACTCCGAGGAGTCCCGGTGAGTACACCATCGTGGTCCGGGTCACCGATGCGCTCGGGGAGCAGGCGAACGGCTCCTTCAACCTGACCGTCGCGCCCCCGCCTTCGATCACGGGACTTACCATCGTCCCCTCCGACCTCGACCAGGGGGCGGCCTTCACGATCCAAGTCAGCTTCCAGGGAGGGACCCCCCCGGTGCGCTTCGTGGCCCAGGGGATTCCTCCGGGGTGCGCGCCGTTCGCCGCCAACGGTGTGGCCCGCTGTACCGCCCGGACCATCGGAGTCTACAATGTGGAGGTCCAGGTCACCGACGCCTGGATGAAGTCGACGGCGGTCGGCCAGGTCGTCACCGTGAACCGGGATCCGTTCATCGAGCGGTTCGAGGCGAGCCAGAATCCGGTGGTGGTCGGCGGGACCACCCTCCTCTCGATCGATGTCGTGGGCGGGACCGGAGCCTACACCTACCGGTACTCGGATCTCCCGGCGGGCTGCTCGAGCGCCAACAGCTCCACCCTCGCCTGCCGACCGACCTCGCCCGGCCACTTCCCGGTCACCGTCACGGTGACCGACAGCTCCGGATACGGGACCACCGCCCAGCTGAACCTCACGGCCACCGCGCCCGCCTCCTCGGCCGGTTCGGGGTCGGTTTCGTTGGCCTACGGGGTCGGGGTCGGAGCGGCCGGGATCGCCGTCGCGGTCGTGGCCGGGACCTTCCTCTACCGTCGGCGTCGCGGGTCGCCCTCGAGACCCCGCTGACCATCGGCCCCACCCGTTCGGATCGTTTCGATACCGTGACATAGGCGGGAGCCTCCCGAAGCCATGGGCCGGCGACTCCACCGGGGGGGCCGCTTCCGCCGGTGGCTCGGCCGACGCCTCGGCGGGGACGAAGCCCTCGGTGACCGCGCCTGGCGCCGGATCCTCCACGGGCTGGGGGCCGGGGCGATCGTCTACTACCTGCTGCCCAGCGAACTGATCGGTCGCTTCTCCAAGCTCGACCTCCTGCTGATCCTCCTCGCGGGCGTGCTCGTCCTCGAAGGCTTGCGGCTCGGCGCGGGGCTCGAGGTGCCCACCGTGCGGCCGTACGAGCGCCGACGGCTGGCGAGCTTCGCCTTCTTCGCGATCTCCCTGACCCTCGCGCTCGTCCTCTTTCCCGTGCCGATCGGGGCCGCCACGATCCTGGGGGCCAGCTGGGTCGATCCGCTCGCGGGCGAACTCCGGGCCAACCCCCGATATCGCCGCGGCTATCCGATCGTTCCCGGGATCGTCTACACCGGTCTCGCGGCCTCGATGCTGATCGCCTGGAGCCCGATCGCCCTACCGCTCGGGCTCGGGGTCGGAGCCGGGATGGCCGTCGTGGCGCTGGCGGCCGAGTATCCGAAGAGCCGGTGGATCGACGACGACCTGGCGATGACCCTGCTCCCCGCGGCCGCCGCCTGGGCAGCCGCCGTGGCCCTCCCGCCCCTCGCGGGTCTCCTCCATTAGGGCGGTGCGGCGCCCGCCTCTCGCCTCAGCGCCTCGCGGGCCTTCTCGAGCGCCGATCGGAGCGGCGCCCCGGGTTCCCCGACCGCCGTCGCCGCGGAGGCGTTGCCTCCGCCCCGGCCCGCGAACGAGGCCCGGGCGGCCTCCAGAAGGACGGCCGCCGGGATCCTTGGGGCGCTCGAGCCGATGAAGAGAAAGCCCCGCCCCTCCGACTCGGACGCCAGGATCGCGACCCGCCCCGGCTCCTTGGTGAGCCGCCGCGAGAGGGCCTGGAGGCCCTCCCGATCGAGGGGAAGCGTCGCCGCGTAGACGGTCAGGCCCCCGATCGTCTCGACGTGCGACGGATCGTCGACGAGCCGACGGGCCATCCCCTCCAGATCCTCCTTCTGACGCTCCTTCTGGGAGCGGCGCCCCTCGTCGACCTGGTGGAGGAGCCGGTCGATCCCCTGAGGGAGCTCCTCGACGGGCACGCCGACCTTCCGGGCCGAGTCTCGAAGGATCGTCTCGTGCTGGTCCCGGATCTCCAACGCCCGCTCCCCGCTGGCGTAGGTGATCCGGACGATGCCGTCCTGGATCCGGTCGATGTCGAGCAGGGCGATCGCCCCCACCTCGCTCGTGTGGGTGCAGTGGGTCCCGCCGCAGGCTTCGACGTCGAACCCCTCGATCTCGACGATCCGGAGCTCCCGGCCGGGGACCGCCCCGCCCTGGTAGAGCGTGAAGCCGAACCGGCGTTCGGCCTCGGTCCGGGACTCGAAGTAGCTCTTCACCGGCCGGTTCTCCCGGACCAGCGCATTGACCCGGCGCTCGACCCGACGGGCCTCGTCGGCCGTCAAGGGCCGGTAATGGGTGATGTCGATCCGGGCGGCCTCGGGACCCTTGTAGGCGCCGGCCTGCCAGACGTGCGGCCCGAGCAGTTCGCGCAGGGCGCCGTTCAAAAGATGGGTCGCGGTGTGATGCTGCATCAGCTGGGTCCTCCGTTCCCGGTCGATCCGGCCGCGCACCCGCTCCCCGACCGAAAGCCCGCTCGGGGCCTCCAACCGATGGATCACCCAGGGCCCGCGGCGCAGGACCTCGACGACCCGCACGTCCCCCAGGAGTCCGGTGTCGGTCACCTGGCCGCCCCCGGTGGGGTAGAAGTAGGTGTGGTCCAGCACGACCCGAAGGCCGTCGGACCAGACCACATGGGCCTCGAAGTCGAGGGTGTAGGGGTCCAGGTAGTACCGGACCTCGGTCGCCGGTGTTCCGGCCGGGACCTCGATCGCCGGGTCGTCCACCTCGGCATTGTCGTTCGTCGGTCGGTCCGAGGCGTGGCGGGCGGCGAGCTGGGCGTAGAAGTCCTCGGGGATCTTCGGCGGCTCGGCGAGCTCCTCGACGGCCAGATCCGGCGGGATCCCGAGCGAGTCGTACCACTCGAGCAGGTCGGCCGCCCCGATCCGGCCCCCGGCCGACCGCCGACGCTCGTCGCTCCGCCGGATGACCGTCCGGGCCCGCTGGATCGCCTCCCGGTACCGTTCCATCTCGGCTTCGACCACCCGGTGGAGGTCGGCCCGATGCTCGCCCACCTCGGGAAAGTCGACGGCAACGTCCCGGCCGACCCGGTCGAGGAGGGCCACGAAATCCCCGCCCTCCGGCCCCCGGTCGAGGGTGCGAAGGGCGCGGCGGAGGAGGAGCCGGGCAAAGTACCCCTCCTTGGAGTTCGACGGCACCACCCCGTCGGTCAGCATGAAGTTGAGCGCCCGGGCATGGTCGATCAACAGCGCCGCCTCCCGGGGGGCGAACTGGGCCGTCAGCTCGGCGTAGATCGACCCGAAGGCCGCCTCGTAGGCGGTCGGGGTCCCCTGCCCCATCCAGGTGAACCGCTCGAGGCCGTAGCCGGTGTCCACGACCGTGAGCGGCATCGGGCGGACCCGCTCGCCGTCCCGCAGGTACTCCATGAAGACCAACGTGGCCAGCTCGAGGCCCGCCAGCCCCACGCTCAGCGACGGTCCAAGGTTGCCGCCGCCTTCCCACTCCTCCTCCTTGTAGGTGATCGCCCGGGGATCGGCGCCGAATTCCCCGGTCAGGAGCTCGTGGCAGAGCTCGACGCAGCGGTCCTTGAAGTAGACCTCGTGATCGGGCCGGTTGAAGGCATGGTGGGCCATCATTTCGAAGAGGGTGAAGTGCCGGCCGCTGCGGCCCACCTCCTCGAGGTCGATGAACCGAAGGCACGGCTGGCTGATCGTGAGGGGGTTCGCCGGGGGCGCGATCGCCCCGCTCGTGACCCAGGGCTGGAAGTCGTAGATCGACGCCTGCGTGAAGAAGACGTCGTTCCGCCACCGCGCGACCGTCGGGTAGCGACGCTGGCGGGTGTGGCCGTGCCGCTCGAAGAAGCCGAGGTAGGCCGTGCGGGTCTCGGCCAGCGACCGGGAGCGGGCGAACGCCGGGCGGCCGATGAACGTGTAGGGCGAGCAGGGGGCTTCCTGGCAACGATCCGAATCGCCGAGCGACCAGAACGCGGAGCCGCAGGCCCGGCAGCTCCGGCGCTGGAAGCCGTGCCGATGGAAGAACTCCAGGTCGTACTCCTGAGGGTCCATGCTACCGGCCGAGCGCGGGGCGACCTTAAACGCTTTAGCCGCCCGGACGAGCCCGGGTTCGGGTCCGGCGGGACGGCCCCGGGGGAAGGACGGTGGCATCGGATGTCCGGGCCGATCCACCTTCGGCGTCGCCCGGCCGCTCCCTGGCCGTCCTGATCGCGCTGCGCATCGGCTATGCCTACAACTGGTTCAACGTCAGCGCGGCGTTGCCGGGGATCGGCGCCCAGTTCAATGTCGGGCCGGGGGAGTGGGGGCTCTTGCTGGCGGCCTTCCTTGTCGCGGCCGGCCTCATGCAGGTGCCGGCGGGACTCCTCTCCCGACGGTACGGGGCTCGGACGCTCTCGCTCGCGGGCGCCGGGCTTCTGGGTGCCGCGAGCCTCGCCTGCGGTTTCGCGCCGTCGTTCCTCGCGCTCCTCGCGCTGCGCGCCGCGGCGGGCACCGGCGCGGCGCTGTTCTTCTCGCCCGCCATCGGCCTGGTGGCGGGGCTCTACCCGGAAGGCAAGCGGGGCCTCCCGCTGGGGTCGTTCACGACCGCCTTCAGCGCCGGGGCGGCCCTCGGCGTCTTCGGTTCGGCCCTCCTGGTGAGCGCGACGTCCTGGCCGGTCGCCTTCCTCGCCGGCGGGGCCGGCCTGCTGGTCCTGACCGGGGTCGGGGTCGCCGTCATCCCGAGGTCGGTCGGGGGACCCACGCCCCGGCCGACCGCCCCCGCGGACCGCCAGGCCGTTCGGGATGTCCTCCGCTCCCCGGCGCTCTGGGCGATCGGGGTCGCGTTCATCGGCCTCGAAGGCGCGACCTTCGCGACCGGGCAGTTCCTGCTGCCCTTCGGACTCGCGCTCCGGGGATGGTCGCCGGCGCTCGCGGGCGCCATCGAAGCGATGTTCCTCTTGCCGAGTGTCGCCGGGGGTCCTTTCGGTGGCCCGCTCGCCGAACGGTCGACCTACCGGCGGACCCAACTGGTCCTCGGGGCCGGCCTCGCGGGCGTCTCGGTGCTGTTCCTCCCCTGGGCCGGCGCGGGGGCCGCCCTCGCCATCGGGATCGTCTTTGCCTTCACCTACGGATTCGTCTACTCCGTGATGTATGTCCTGCCCCACTACCTCCCCGGCCTCTCCTCCCCGGAGATCCCGCTGGCGATCGGGCTCTTCAACTCCGTCCAGCTCGCCGGTGGGGGCCTCGTGGCGCTGGCCTTCGGCCAGATCGTCGCGGGCCTCGGCTACACCGTCGCCTGGGTCGCCTTGGGACTCATCGTCGTCGGGACGCTGACCGCAATGCTGTTCGTCCCGAAGACCGGCCGGGTGCCGTCGCCCCCGCGACCGGCCGTCGGGTAGCGGGCCGCGGCGGCCGGGGGAGGGCGTCCTCGGGCCGGGGCGTCGGTCGCCCGGCGGCCCGGGCCCGGCCGGTCCGGCACAGCTCGGCGATCGGGCATTCGCCGCAGAGCGGCCCGATCGGCCGGCACAGGTTCTGGCCGTGCTGGACCAGGAGCGGGTTCAGGGGGATCCAGAACCGCCGATCGAGGATCCGTCTCAGCCTCGCCTCGGTCTCCTCGGGACGGGCGGTCCTCACCACCCCCAGCCGGTTGGCGATGCGGTGGACATGGGTGTCGACGGGCACCCCGGGGATCCCGTAGCCGAAGACCAGGACGCAGTTGGCCGTCTTGGGGCCGACTCCGGGGAGGGAGGTGAGCTCGGGCAGGCTCCGGGGGACCTCCCCCGAGAACCGTTCGAGGATCTCCCGCGCGACCCGGGGCAGCAGCCGCGCCTTCGTCCGATAGAAGCCGGTCGCCCGGATCAGCGGCTCGATCTCGTGGGGGCCGGCTTGGGCGAGGGATGCGGCGTCGGGGAAGCGGGCGAACAGCGCCGCGCTGGCCCGGTCGGTCGCCTCGTCCCGGGTCCGCTGGGAGAGGATCGTCCCGATCAGCACCTGGAAGGGATCCTCGGCGTGGTCGCGCAGGTAGGGGACCCGCCAGTCCCCGGTGCCGTAGAAGCCGGCAAGCCGGTCGAGCAGCGACTCCCAGTCGAACCGGCGACGGGGGCTCATCGGCTCCGGGGGCGGGCGGCGGGCGGCGGCGCCTCCGGGAGACCCCCGACCCCCGGATCGGAGAGGTCCGGCTCGAGGTTGGCCTCGGGATCGGAGGCGCGCAGGAGTTCGCCGACCAGGTAGTCGCTCCCCGTCACCAGCGTGAAGCCGCCGGGAGCGGTGCCGGCCCGGGCGAGGGCGAGCGCTTCCGCCGCCGACCGCGCCAGGATCACCGCCGGAAAGTGGGCGTGGGCCGCCACCTTGAGCTCGGCCGGGGTCAGGCGGCGTTCCGACCGCACCGGCGCGAGGACGATCCGGCGGGCGAGCGGGGAGAGCGCATCGAGGATCCGGTCCACCTCCTTGCCCCTCAGGCAGCCGAAGACGAGGACGTTCCCCTCCGGGTCGGCGAGCGGGGCGATCTCCGCGAGGCTGTGGGCGACCGCCCGGGCGCTCTCGGGGGTGTGGGCCACGTCGACGTAGAGGTCCGGCGATCGGGCGATCCGCTCGAGGCGGCCGGGCCACTGGAGCGTGCGCAGGGCGGAGCGGACGGGGCCCTTCGGCAACGTCGTCGCCTGGGCATCGAGGAACCGGGCGACCGCCGCGACGGCGAGCGCGGCGTTGCCGGGCTGGAAGGAACCGTGCAGCGGAAGGTGGATCCCCTCGAACCTCGCCCCGGGCAGCCGGACCGTGAACTGCTGCCCCTTCGGGGAGAGCCGCCGGTCCTCGACGCCGATCTCGTGGCCGAGCTCCCAGAGGGGGATCCCCTGCGCCCGGGCGGCCGACCGGACGACCGTCCGCGCCTCCTCAGGGAGGGCGCCGATCACCCCCGTCATGCCGGCATGGAAGATCCCCGACTTCTCCCGGGCGATGTGGGTCAGGGTCGGACCCAAGAGGTCGGTATGCTCGAGCTCGATCGTCGTCACCACGCCGACGCGCGAGTCGAGCACGTTGGTCGCGTCGAGCCGCCCCCCGATGCCCACTTCGATGACCGCCGCGTCCACCCGGGCACGGGCGAAATGATCGAACGCGGCGGCGGTCGTCACCTCAAAGAAGGTGGGCTCACGGTCGATCCCCCCCGACCGGGCGAGCCGGTCGGCCGTGCGCTCGACCCGACCGATCGCCCGGACGAGGTCGGCCCGGTCGATCGGGGTGCCGTCGATGCGGATCCGCTCGACGTACCGGGTGAGATGGGGGGAGGTGAACAGTCCGGTCCGCCGGCCGCGCGCGGTCAGGATCGCCTGGGCCATGGCGGCGACCGATCCCTTGCCCTTGCTCCCGGTGATGTGGATCGAGGGGAACTTCCGCTCGGGATGGTCGAGCGCCTCCAGGAGCGCCCGGATCGTCTCCAGGCCCGGCTGGAGACCGAAGCGGCGCCGCCCATAGAGCCGGGAGAGCGTCCGTTGGTAGGCGGTCGGGGTCACGGCACGGGCCAAGGAGACGGCCGCCCCCTTAAGCTCGCGCGCCGCCCCGAGCCGGCTAGTACATCGACCGTTCCCGGTACCGACCGAAGACCGACTGGAAGGAGCGGACGATCTCGCCCAGGGTCGCCTTGGCCCGGAGGGCCTCCAGGACGGCCGGCATGGTGTTGTCCGACTCGGTGGCGGCGACCCGTTCGAGCCGTTCGAGCGCCGCCCGGTGCTTCGCCGCGTTGCGCCGGGTCCGCAGGGCCTTCAGCCGCCGGCTCTGCTCCCGGCGGGCCGCCTCGGTGATCTTGAGCCGGGGGACCCGGATCGGTGCGTCCACCCGGTAGGCGTTGACCCCGACGACCTTCTCCTCCCCGGAGTCGACCGCCCGCTGGTACCGGAAGGAGGCCTCCTGGATCTCCCGCTGGAAGAAGCCCTGTTCGATGGCGGCGACCGTGCCGCCCAGTTCGTCGATCCGGTCGAAGTAGCGCTGGGCCTCCTCCTCCATCCGGTCGGTGAGCCACTCGACGTAGTAGCTCCCGCCGAACGGGTCGACCGTCTCGGGCACGCCGCTTTCGTACGCCAGGATCTGCTGGGTCCGCAGCGCGATCCGGACCGCGTCCTCGCTGGGCAGCTGGAGCGCCTCGTCGTAGGAGTTGGTGTGGAGCGACTGGGTCCCGCCGAGGACCCCGGCCAGCGCCTGGATCGTCGTCCGGACGATGTTGAGCTCGGGCTGCTGGGCGGTACAGGAGCACCCGGCGGTCTGGGTGTGGAATCTCAGCCACAACGACCGCTCCTTGCGCGCCCCGAACCGGTCCTTGAGCGTCCGGGCCCAGAGCCGCCGCGCGGCCCGGAACTTCGCGATCTCCTCGAAGAGGTCGTTGTGGGAGTTGAAGAAGAAGGAAAGCCGGGGAGCGAACTCGTCGACGTCCATCCCCCGCCGGACCGCCTCCTCGACGTAGGTGAGGCCGTCGGCGAGCGTGAAGGCCAGCTCCTGGACGGCCGTCGAGCCGGCCTCCCGGATGTGGTAGCCCGAGATCGAGACCGGGTTCCACTTCGGCAGGTGGCGGGTCGCGTACTCGATCGTGTCGGTGACCAACCTCAGGGCCGGCCGGGGCGGGTAGAGGAACTCCTTCTGCGCGATGTACTCCTTGAGGATGTCGTTCTGGGTCGTCCCGCCGAGCTGGTCGGGGGCGACCCCCGACGCCTCGCCCGCGAGGATGAACATCCCCCAGACGATGTTCGCGGGGCCGTTGATGGTCATGCTGGTGGTGACCCGGTCGAGCGGGATGCCCCGGAGCAGCCGGCGCATGTCGTCGAGCGAGGAGACGTTCACCCCGCACTTGCCGACCTCGCCGATCGCTTCCCGGTCGTCGGCGTCGATCCCGTAGAGGGTGGGGTCGTCGAACGCGATCGAAAGGCCGCTCTCCCCGTGGCTCAACAGGTAGCGGAACCGCCGGTTGGTGTCCTCGGGGGTCCCGAATCCCGAGAACATCCGCATCGACCAGAGCCGCCCCTGGTACATGGTGGGGTGGATGCCCCGGGTGTAGGGGTACTGGCCCGGCGCCCCGATCCGCTCCGGCCCGCCCTTCGAGGACCTCGGGGTGTAGAGCCGGTCGACGGGGATCTGGCCCAAGGTCGTGAACTGGTCCTTCCGCTCGGGGGCCTTGGCGAGCGCGGGACGGAGGACCTCCTCGGTCCACCGGCGTTCGGCCGCGACCACCGGATCGTCCGGGTCCGCGGGCGGGGCTTCGGGGGGGACGGGGGAGGTCACTCGGCCGGCCGACATCCGTTGGGGGAATCCCGGACCGAAGATAAACCCCCGGATGGTCCGCGCTATGGGACCCGAAGACCGACCAGGTCGCTCCGTCCCCGGCGGACGACCCGGGCTCCGAGGGATCGGGCGAACCGGGGGAACGCCGCGCCCGTCCAGACGGTGTTGTCGGCCAGGACGACACTGCCCGGGCGGAGCTTGGGCCGGATCGTCTCCAGTTCGAATGTCAGGTGCTTCGGGGTGTGGTGGCTGTCGTGGAGGAAGAGATCGATCGACGGGATCTCCGCGACCAGCTCGGGCAGCAGCCGCTCGCTAAGACCCACCCGGAGATCCCAGTCGCGCCGCAGCTCCGGCGGCACCGCCCAGCCGCTCGAGCGTCCCGGGGGGACCGCCACCGGGGAGTCGTGGGGGCCGAGCCGGGCCGACCGCTGTTCGATCGGCCGGTCGATGGAGTGGAGCCGCCCGCCGCGATTCCGTCTAATCCCCAGCAGGAAGTGCGCCGAGGAGACCCCGCTCGAGACCCCCGTCTCGACGATGTGCCGCGGGCGGAGATATCGCACCAGGGCGTACAGCTCGAAGGGGGCGCGGAACTGGGCGTAGCTTTGCCGGCCCCCCTCCCGGTGGAGGTTCCGGATCGTCCGGATCCAAGGCTGAAGCCGATCGACCTCCTCCAGAAACGGATCGATCCGTTCGGGATCCACCCCGAGCAGGCGGGCGACCCAGCCGGCTCCGGCGGCCGCCCGTCGGTCGCCGAGTTCCTGGGCGGCCCGTCGCACGGCGGGCAAAACCGGAGGGGAGGGACGTCGGGGGGCCATGGCCCCTGAAGGCCGGCCCGGGCCTTAGGGTTTCGCCGCCAGGTGGGCCGAACGGACGACCCAGCGCGCCGCGGCCCCGTAGGTGACCACCTCGGCCCGGTCGACCTCGATCCGCCGGGCGAAGAACGGCGCATCGAGCACGAGCGACTCGTACTCGCCGCCCTCCCCGGCGACATTGACCGGGGCCCGGCCCGCCCCCCGGCGCTCCAGGTCGGCGAGCCGGGCGTTGTCGAGCCGACTCCCGAGGAGATTGGCGGTCAGCGACTCGGCCGCGACATGGACGATCCGGATATCGAGGCCGGCGGCGATTTCGGCCCGGACCACGGTCGCGGCCTCCTTGCCCCAGAGCGGCAGATAGGCGGGCCGGTGCTGCCGGACGGCGATCTGGAGGAGACGGCTCCACTGGTAGGACGAGGCGATGGCGCCGGCGACGATGGGGCCCGATGAGGTCTTAAGGGCCGCGTCCAGCCGGTCGGTGTCGGCTTCGGACGACGGTCCCGGGATCCGGACCGACCGGAACGACTTGCCCCACGCCTCGGCCTGCAACCGGACGAGCCCGAGGTTCGGGGTGTGGAACATCCACGACTCGTTGTCGTCCGGTTCGAGGACCAGGAGCTCGTCGACGTCGAACCCCTGCTGGTCGGCCAGCGACGCGGCGAAGATCGAGTCCTTTCCGCCCGAGACGAGCGCGGTCGCGCCCATGCTGCCTACGGCGCCCCGACCCCGGCACTCCACCGGCGGTAGAGGTCGTCCCCGTCCAGGGTCGCGATCGAGTCCCCCCGGACCCTCAGGTGGAAGCGGCCCGGTTGGACCTGCCCGATCCGGGCGAGGGGGAGCCCCCGGCAGATCCGCTCCCAGCGGACCCGGTCGTCGGGGGCAATTTCGACCACGAACCGGGATCCGCCTTCGGCGACGGCGGCGGTCCGGGGATCGACGCCGGGGATCCGGTCGAGGTCGAGCGCGAACCCGGTCCCTCCGCCGAAGGCCATCTCCGCGGCCGCGACGGCCACGCCGCCATCGCTCACATCGTGCGCCGCTTGGACAAGACCGGCCGCCCCTGCGCGCAGGAGGGCTCCGCCGCACCGGGCGAGGCCGCGGGGGTTCGGTCGGGGAATCTCCCCCGCGCCGAGCCCCCGCTGGCGCGCCCAGAGGGATCCGCCCAGCCGGGGATCGGTCGTGCCGAGGAGGTAGAGATGGTCGCCGTCCCGCTTGAGATCGGTGGTGGTGGCCCGGTCCAGGTCGGCCAGGATGCCGGTCGCGAGGACCACCGGGGTCGGGGGGATCGCCCGACCCAGGCCCCCGTTGTAGAAGCTCACATTGCCCGAGGGTACGACGAAGCCGAGGGCCCGGGCCGCCGAGGCCATGCCCCGGACCACCCGGACGAAATCGTCCATGACCCGCGGGTCGGTCGGGGGCCCGAAGTTGAGGCAGTTGGTGAAGGCATCGGGGCGGGCCCCGACCGCAAAGAGGTTGCGCGCCGCCTCCTCGACCACCCAGGCACCGCCGGCCTCGGGGTCGTTCGCGCAGAGCCAGGGCTGGGTCGCCGTCGCGAGCGCGAGCCCCCGGCGGCTCTCGGGCCGCGGGCGGAGGACCGCCGCATCTCCATGCGTAGGGTGGGTGAGGCCGCCCTGGAGGGGTTTCACGACCGTCCGGCCCTGGACCTCGTGGTCGTAGAGTCGCAGGATCGGCTCCCGGGAGACGACCTGGGGATCCAGCAGGAGCCGGGCCACGGTCGCGGCGAGCGGCTCGTCGGGCACCGAAACTTTCCGGGGGGTGATCCGGCGGCGTCGGCGCCGGGGCCGGCTCCGCAGGGGAGGATCGACGCGGAAGCCGAGGTCGAGGTCGCTCACGAGCTGGCCGTGCCAGCGCAGCCGTTCCCGGGGTTCCCGCGTGACCCGCCCCACGACGGTGGCGGGGACGTCCCGACGGGCGAACAGGTCGAGCACGGCGGGGCCGTGCCGGACCGGCACCTCCAGGAGCATCCGCTCCTGCGACTCGGAGATCCAGACCTCCCAGGGCTTAAGGCCGGTCTCCCGCTGGGGCACCCGGTCCAGGTCGAGCTCGAGGCCGAATCCCCCCGAGTAGACCAGTTCGCCGGCGGCGGTCGCGAGCCCTCCGCCCCCGAGATCCTTGACCGAGGCGACGTACCCGGCCTCGAACGCTTCGAGGCAGGCGCGGATCAGCGGTTCCTTGAGGATCGGGTTGCCGAGCTGGACCGCCCCCCGGGACTCCGAGCCGCTCGCTTCGTTCAGTTCCCGGGAGGCGAACGCCACCCCCCCGATGCCGTCCCGGCCGGTCCGTCCCCCGGCGAGCACGAGGAGGTTGCCGGCCCGACGCGCCCGGTTCCGCTGGAGGCGACGGGTCGGCAGGAGGCCGACCGAGGCGACGTTGACCAGGGGGTTGACCAGATAGGCCGGGTCGAAGTAGAGCCCACCGGAGACGGTGGGGACCCCGACCCGGTTCCCGTAGTCCCGGATGCCCGCGACGACGCCGTTCAGGAGGTAGGAGGGGCGCTTCACGCCCGGGGGCAGGCGGGCGGGATCGGTGTCGAGGGGGCCGAAGAAGAGCGGATCGGCGAGGGCGATCGGCTTGCCGCCGACCGCGAGGATGTCCCGGAGGATCCCGCCGATCCCGGTCGCCGCCCCGCCGTACGGCTCCACGGCCGAGGGATGGTTGTGGGACTCGATCCGCAGGGCGTAGGCATAGCCCGGTTCGAACCGGACCACCCCGGCATCCCCGGTCCCGAGGACCCGCCGGTCCCGGGCGAGGCCGGAAAAGTACCGACGTAGCCATCGTCGGGAGCTCTTGTAGCTGCAGTGCTCGCTCCAGCTCTGGGCGATCCCGGCGATCTCGACCGGGGTCGGTTCCCGCCCGGCCCGACGGTAGTAGCGGACCAGCCGTTCCACCTCCAGCGGGTCGAACCCGAACCCGCTCTCGGCGGCCCACCGGGTTCTCGCCCGCGCCGACCAGCGGGTCAGGGGGATCGACTCCGGGCCGACCGCATCCCCGGCGGAGGAGTGGGAGGCGGTCCGCGAAGCCGCGGCGGAGGATCGGTCCCGCCCCATGGGTTTACGCGGAGGCCGCTCCGGCCGAAGCGGCGGCTACGGTCGACAGCGTGACCCGGTGGACGATCGGGTTCGCGAGGAGCCGATCGACCGCCGCCTCGGCCTGGCGGCGGGCCGCCGCCTCGTCGAGGCCGGAGAACTCGAGTCCGTAGATCCGGGCCGTGCTGACCCGAGCGAGCCCTTCGATCCCCAGCAGACCGAGCGATCGCTCGACCGTCTCGGCCTCGGCATCGGCGACGCCGGGCTTGAGTTCGACGCGCACTTCGATCCGGACGGTCCCCTTGGAAGCCATCGGTTCCCCCCGGCCTCAATCGCCCGGTTACATTACCCGTTCGGGCGGAGCGCCGAAGCGGCTCCCCGACGGCCGACGACCCCCCTGGGGCTACGGCCCCCAGCGACGCTCCCTGGGTGAGACCAATGTGTCGACGGCCCATGGACGGCGGGTCCGTCGGGGCCTCCCGCACCGGGACGGGAGCCGCGGGAGGGGTTCGAACCCTCGACCTGCTCCTTACCAAGGAGCCGCTCTACCAGCTGAGCCACCGCGGCGTGTCAGTGCCGACCCGAGCGTCCGCCCCTTTTCCCTCTTCCGCTCCGGCGGG
>JAJYWS010000016.1 GCA_021791335.1 Thermoplasmata archaeon | reverse complement strand
GGAGCCGCAGCAGCCCCAGGTCGTCCCGGGGGTCCCACCGGGCGTCGCGCCGCGGGGCCTTGAGGAGCCTCGGGAGGAGCCGGGCGGCGACGACCAGGGTCCCGTCCTCCGCCCCGCCCCGGAGGTACGCCACGACCGGGGGCCGCGCCTCGAACGGCACCGTCCAGGGCCGGTATTCGCCGAGGGAGCCGCGGGTCGGATCCTCCCGGCGCCACCGCAACAGACGGGCCGTGAGCCAGAGTTTCACCCGTCCGTCCGTCCAGTGGTCCAAGAGTTCCCGGGCCGGCGGGGTCTCGGCGTCGATCCAGGGGGTCATCCGACGCAGTTCGGCCTCCCGGCGTTCCCAGTCGACCGGTCGCCGGTTATCGGGGTCGACCAGGGAGTCGTCCCAGAGCTCAGTCCCCTGGTAGAGGTCCGGGACCCCGGGTCCCGTCAGCTTGAGCGTCACCTGCGCGAGGCTCAGCAGGGCCCCCCCGAAGCCCCAGATCGCTCGGCGTTCGGCGAGCCCCTGCCGGAAGGGGGCATCGTACTGGATCACAGCGTCGACCCGGTCGAGGATCGCCTGCTCCCACGCGGGCTGGGGATGGGACCAGCCGGTGACGATCCCCGCCTCCCGGAGGGCCTTCTCGCCATACGCCCGCAGCCGGGCGCGGTACCCGGGGCTCGGGACCCCGTCGAGCGGCCAGGTTCCGACCACCGTCTGGAAGAGGAGATAGAAGGCTGCCGCCGATCGCTCGGGAATCTCGGCCGTTCCCCGGACCCCACCGATCGCCTGCCGCCAGAGGCGGGCCAGCTGGTCCCAGACCTCGGGTTCTTGGGCGAGCGCCAGCAGCCGGGCCCGCACATCCTCGCTGCGCTTGGTGTCGTGGGTCGAGGTGGTGACCATGGAGTTCGGCCACCGATCGGCCCGGGCGGACGCGGCCCGATGGAACCCCCCGACCGGATCCAGGGCGTCGGATCCCGGCGGGATCCCGACCTCGTTGAGTGCGGTCAGCCGGAGGTCCCGGTAGAGCGCCCGGTCTTCGACGCCCTTCGCCATCACCGCCGGGGTGAACTGCTGGAGCCGGAGCAGGGGCTCCCGGGAGGCGGCGGCCGGGTCGCTCCAGGCCGCCCACCACGATTCGCGCAATCGAGGCACCCCCGGGCGCGCGGCGCGGTCGAGGGCCCGCCGCCAGATCTCCCGGTCCTCGGGATCGACCGGGCCGGCCGGCTCGACATAGCTCCGGTACACGTCAAAGCCGGCGGCGAGTTCCTTGAGTTCCTCCCGGAGCGCGTCGTCGGACGGGAGGCGAAGGCCGCCCGGGGGCTGCCGGCGCACGGCGCGCAGCGCTCGGTCGACATCCGCCGAAAAGTACTCCTCGATCGCCTCCCGCTTGGACTCCTCCACGACCGGTTCCGGCGGCTCGGCCTCGGGGACCAGGTCGCGGTAGGTCCGTTCGAGATCGGGAAGGGCCTCGGGGTCCACGAAGAGGAAGGTGAGCGGCGCCAGGGCGTCGTAACCGGTGGTGCCCTCGATCGGCCAGGTCGACCGGAGCGGCTCGTCGTTTAGGAGGATCTTCTCGACCCAGATCCCGAACGGGCCGGGGTGCCGGGCCCGGACTTCATGCCGGAGCCGCTCGAGGTAGCGCCGGGGTTCGAAGAGGCCGTCGATGTGATCGACCCGCACGCCGGCCAGGTCGCCACGGGCGACCCAGTCGAGGATCCGGTGATGGACCGCCCGGAAGACCTCGGGGTCCTCGACGCGTACCCCGATGAGCTCGCTCACTTGGAAGAACCGCCGGTAGTTGACCGACCGGTGGGCTTCGCCGTACGGAACCAGTCGGTAGTGCTGACGGTCGAGGAGTGCCCGTCTTCGTTCGGCGGTCGGGTCGCTTTCGAGAGCCGGCTCGGCCAGGATCGATCGGGCCTCCGGTTCCGTCTCGGGAGCCAGCGGGAATCGCCCACCGCTCCGGAGGCGGAACACCAGTTCGGGGCCCTCCCGAACGAGCGCGAGATCCCCGTGCCGAAGCGCCTCCGGTCCCGGGGATGGGAGGACCGGGAGGATCAGGCCGGGCCGGCCGGTGACCGGGTGCGGCTGCCAGTCGATGTCGAACCAGGAGGCCGTCGGGGCGGCGGGGCCGAGCCGCAGGACCTCCCACCAGGCCGGGTTCTCGTCGGAGACCGCGAGGTGGTTGGGGACGATGTCCACCACGATCCCCAGGCCCCGGCCCCGGGCCGCCTCGACCAGGGCCCGCCAGTCGGCGTCCGAGCCCAGGTCGGGCCAGAGCCGGGTGGGATCGACTCCGTCGTAGCCGTGGGAGCTTGCCCTCCGGGCTTTGAGGAGGGGGGAAAGGTAGAGTCCGTCCACCCCCAACGCCGCCAGGTAGGGCACCAGCGCCCGGACCCGGGCGAGGGGCATCTCCCGGCTCAGCTGGAGCCGGTAGAGGCTGGAGGGGAGCCGATCGGTCATGACGGCAGCCTGAGCCTCAAGAGCCCGGCGAGGGTCTCGACCTCCCGGATCCACTCCCGGGCGGTCGGCTCGCCGGCCTCCGCCCTGCGGCGCTGGGGTTCCCAGTGGTCGGCGACGAGGTCGTAGAGAAGGTTCTGCGAACTGTTCAGGTCGACGGGGTACGGCAGCGTGCCCACGACCCCCGCGAGTGTGACCGCCTCGCGGAGCCGCTCGTGGTCGGTGGGCGTCCGGAGGAGGTCGGCCAGAAGGGCTTCCAGGGCCCGTCGGGGGGCGAACCCCATGCGATCGCCTTCGATGGGGGTGTCCCAGCGCCGGGCCTCGTCGAGGAGCGACCGGATCCGGTCGACCCTCAACGGGCGGCGACCGAACTCCTCCCGGAGGTCGGCGTTGAGGGTGTACTGGAGCGCCGTCTGGAAGACCGGCGGGAAGGGGATCCGCTGGGCCGACAGGAACCGGAGCAGGGGGGCACTGTCGAGGTAGACCTGCCGCAGCGACTGTTCGGCCCCCGCGAGGACCCCGTCCATGATCTGCCGGACCACCTGCCGTTGCCGATCCCGGAAGAGGGAGCGGAGGGAGTACTGGAGGCCGTCGAACCGGCGGGTCATGCTCGCGAGAATGCCCGGCAGATCCCCGGCCTCGAACTGGGCGTCCAGGGCCGCGACCAGGCTATGGAATTCGTCGCGGCCGCGGAAGATCCGCGCACCGCCGAGCAGGTTGAGCCCGCCGAGGTGGATCACCCCGTAGGTGATCTCGGACGACTCGGTGGTGACGGCGCTCGACACCCCGACAACGCCCACCGCCAACCGCACCCCGCCGATCTGTCGGTGGATCTCTTCGCGCCGGTCGACCCAGAACGCATCGACGGCGGTGCGCGGACCGTACGCCTCGAAGAGCGAGCTCACCGCATAGTGGGCGCAGACCTTGAGCAGGTCGATCGAGGTCGGGCGGACGAACCGATCGTAGACCGTCGCCGCCGTACCGATCTCGGGGAGGTTGCTCGGGACCGACCGCAGCGATTCGACCAGGGCGGCCTCGGCGCCTCCGTCCCCGAGTTCGCCCGCGAGCTGGACCGCCCGGCCGGCGTACTGGATCACCTGGGAGCTCTCGAGGCCCGACACCTCGTCAAAGAACCAGCCGCAACTCGTGTACATCAGCTGGAGGTGGTGCTCCATCTCGAGCAGCTTCCAGACCCGGATCCGCTCGTCGGGGCCGAGCGGCCGGCGGCCGTGGCGGGCCAAGAACTCCCCGCATCGGGTCTCGGACCGGTCCAGCACCACCCGCAGGTACTCCTCCCGGGCCTCCCGAGGGTCGCGCAGCAGTTCGCTCGCCGCCGAGCGGTAGATGGGATCGAGCCGGTCTCGGAGCGTGTCGAACGCGGAGCGGAGCGGTCCGCGCCACGCCTGGTTCCAGCCCGGATGCGCCCCGCTCGAGCAGCCGCAGTCGGCCCGCCAACGGTCGACCCCATGCGCGCAGCTCCAGGCGGTGTTCTCGAGGATCTCGACCTCGAACCGGGGGGGCACCCGCTGACGGTACTCGGCATAGTTGGTGAGCCGCGCCGCGCCGGTCGACTCGATCAGGTCCAGGGCGTAGGCCAGCGCCATGTCGCCGTGGCGGTGGTGGTGGCCGTAGGTCTCGCCGTCGGTGGCGACGTGGACGAGCTGGGGCCACGGCCGGGCCGACTCATCCGGGGAGAAGGCCCCGGTCAGGCGGCCCGCGAACCCTTCGCCGCTGTCGAGCAGCCGCTCGAAGGCCAGGGCGTGGGAGATCGGCCCGTCGTAGAAGAAGAGGTCGATGCCTCGGCCCGACGGCAGGCGGGCCCGGTAGACCGTGGTGGGGTCAATCCGTCCGCCCGAGACGTCGGTCCAGTCGCCGCCCGAGAGCGGGCGGATCCGACGGGCCTGGGTGGGGGCGAGCACGGTGAACTCGATCCCCGCCTCGGCGACCGCTTCGAGCACGGGGGTGTTGACCGCCGTCTCGGGGAGCCACATCCCCTCGGCCGGCCGGCCGAACCGGCTCTCGAAATCCATGAGCCCCCAGCGGATCTGCAGCCGGAGGTCGTCGGGCGAGGCGAGCGGCAGGATGGTGTGGTTGAACGACTGGGCCATCGCCGACCCGTGACCGCCGAAGCGGCGTCGGCTCTCCCGGTCGGCCGCCAGGATCCGTTCGTACACCTCGGCGGCTTCGCTCTCGAGCCAGGAGAGGAGCGTGGGGCCGACATCGAAGGAGATCGAGGCGAAGTTGTTGACGATCCGTAGGGTGCGGCCGTCCGGGTCCATGATCCGGGAGCGGGTGTTCGGCGCGTAGCATTCGGCGGTGATCCGTTCGTTCCAGTCGTGGTAGGGGGCCGCGGAGTCCTGGACCTCGACCCGTTCGAGCCAGGGATTCTCCCGGGGGGGCTGGTAGAAGTGGCCGTGGATGCAGACCAACCGATCCACCGATCTCAATCCTCCTCGTGGAGCAGCAGGAACTGCGGGGGGCCGACCGGCCGGTCCAAGGCCTTCTCGCCGGGGGTGACCGGACGGCCCGGTCCGTCCCATCGGGGGTCGGTGGTGTCGAGCACGACCCGCCAGCGAGCCGTGTCGAACAGGACCGCCGGCGCCTGCGAGCGCTCCGAGAGACGCACGACGAACCCCCAGTGGTCGCCCCGATGCTCCCGCAGGACCTCGAGCCGGTCGTCCTCCGCCCACGGAAGGGCCTGGATCGACCCGCCGGAGTCGAGGGCCGGTACGGTCCGTCGGAGTCGGAGCAGCTCTTGGACCAGCGATCGGTGGGCGTCGGCAAACGGGGGCCGCGCGCCGGGGGCATCCCACCGGCTCGCCTCGAAGTACCGGGGGTCCTGCGGATCCGGGATCGCGTCGGTCCAGCCGAACGCCTCGAACTCCCGACGCCGGCCCTCCCGAAGGCCCGCGATGACCGACGGCGCCGAATGGTCGGTGAAGTACCAGAACGGCGCCCGGCTCGCCCACTCCTCCCCCTGGAAGAGCAGCGGTCTCCACGGCGCCAGGAGGTGGAGGGCGACCGCGACCTTCAACCGCTCGAACGGCACCAGGGCGGCGAGCCGCTCCCCGCCGAGCCGGTTGCCGACCTGGTCGTGGTTTTGAAGGGCGGAGACGAACCTCCAGGCCGGCAGCCCCTCCGGGGAGTTGCCGTGGCGGCGGGCCCGGTAGGCCGAGTACCGCCCGTCGTAGACGAACGGCCGTTCCAGGGCGACGGCGAGGTCGGCCAGGGAACCGAAGTCGGCGTAGTAGCCGGCCCGTTCACCGGTCAGCGCCGCGTGGAGGGCATGGTGGAAGTCATCGGCCCACTGGGCCATGATCCCGAAGCCCCCCGACCGGGGCGGTCGCAGTAGCCGCGCATCGTTGAGGTCGCTCTCGGCGATGAGCCACGCCGGTCGTCGCGCCGAGCGGTTCCGCTCCGCCACGGTTCGGGCGAGTTCGGCGAGGAACGGCCGGGCGGAACGGTCGACCAGAGCGTGCACTGCGTCGAGGCGCAAGGCGTCGATCCCGAAAGCGTCGATCCAGTTCAGGGCGACCCCGCCCCAGTACCGGCGGACCTCCTCGCTCCCGGGGCCGTCCAGATTCACGGCCGGTCCCCAGGGGGTCCGGAGATCCTCCAGGAAGTAGGGGGCGAACTCGGGCAGGACGTTCCCTTCGGGGCCGAGGTGGTTCATGACGACATCGAGGACCACCGAGAGATCGAGGGCATGGGCGGCCGCCACGAACCGGCGGAGCCCGTCGGGGCCCCCGTAGGCGGTGTGCACCGCCCAGGGAAAGACCCCGTCGTAACCCCAGTTGCGCCGGCCGGGGAACGGGTTCACCGGCATCAGCTCGACCGCGGTCACGCCCAGATCGGCAAGTTCGGCCAGCCGTCGGGCGGCCGCCTCGAGGGTCCCCTCGGGGGTCGCGGTGCCGACATGCATCTCGTAGTAGACGTAGTGGGCCAGGCTCCGGATCCCCCCCTCGGCGGGCGCCGCCGGGGCGTCGCCGAGGTCGAACGCCGACCGGCCATGGACGCCTTCCGGTTGCGACCGGGAGGCCGGATCGGGCCGGACCGTGCCTCGGTTGAGTCGGAAGCCGTAGCGGGTGGCGGAGGTGACCCCGGAGAGTTCCCCCTCGAAGTACCCGTGGGCCCGGCGCCCCAGGGGAAGCTCCTCGGACCCGGGGTCGACGACCAGGGTGACCGACTCCGCCCGGGGGGCCCAGACGACGAGCCGGAAACGGTCGGCACCGTCGCGGATCGGCCCGACCGGGTCCCACGGCCCCATCGATATCACTCGGACTGCGGCGCCAGGAAGACCGCCGCCAGGGGAGGCAGGGTGAGGTCGATCGACGACGGCATCCCGTGGGACGGTTCCGGGCGGGGGTCGACCCTCCCGAGGTTGCCGAGCCCGCTGCCGCCGTACTCGCGGGCGTCGCTGTTGGCGAGCTCGGTGTAGCTCCGGGCCGCCGGGACGCCGATAGAGTAGCCGAAGCGGGGCACCGGGGTGAAGTTGAGGGCGATGACGACCGGTCGGGTCCCCGGAGTTCCCCGTCGTAGGAAGGCGAGGACGCTCTGGTCGGCATCGTCCGCCACCAACCATTGGAAGCCGTCCGGTTCGTAGTCGCGCGCGCTCAGCGCCGGCTCGCGGCGGTAGAGCCGGTTCAGGTCGGTGACCCACCGCTGGACGCCGGCATGCTCGGGCCGCCCGAGCTCGTCCCAGTCGAGGCTCGTCTCGTGGTACCACTCGTTCCACGGCGCCCATTCGTTGCCCATGAAGAGGAGCTTCTTGCCCGGCAAGCCGTACTGGCCGCCGAAGAGGAGCCGGAGGTTGGCGAACCGCTGCCAGTCGTCGCCCGGCATCTTGCGCAGCAGCGATCCCTTGCCGTGGACGACCTCGTCGTGGGAGAGGGGGAGGACGTAGTTCTCGTGCAGGGCGTAGAGCCCCCGGAACGTGAGTTCGCTGTGGTGGTATCGGCGGAAGAGGGGGTCCCGCCCGAGGTAGCGCAGCCAGTCGTGCATCCATCCCATGTCCCATTTGAAGCCAAAGCCGAGGCCGCCCGAGTCGACCGGACGGGAGACCATCGGCCAGGCGGTCGACTCCTCGGCGTAGGTCTCGATCCCCGGGTGCTCGCGGTAGAGGGTGGTGTTGAGGTGGCGGAGGAATCCGATCGCCTCCTCGTTCTCCCGCCCCCCGTGGGCGTTGGGGATCCATCCCCCCGGGGGCCGGGAGTAGTCGCGGTAAAGCATCGAGGCGACCGCATCGACCCGGAGGCCGTCGGCGTGGTAGCAGTCGATCCAGAAGTGGGCGCTGCTCGTGAGGAAGCTCACCACCTCCCGCCGACCGTAGTTGAAGATGCAGGAGTTCCAGTCCGGGTGCCAGCCGAGCCGGGGGTCGGCGTGTTCGAAGAGGTGGGTCCCGTCGAAGTAACCGAGCCCGTGGCCGTCGGCGGGAAAGTGGGAGGGCACCCAGTCGAACAGCACCCCGATCTCCGCGGCGTGCAGCCGGTCGACCAGCTCCATCAGCCCCTCCGGCGGGCCCCAGCGGGCGGTCGGGGCGAAGTACCCCGTCGTCTCGTAGCCCCAGGAGCCGTAGAACGGGTGCTCCATCACCGGCAGGAACTCGACGTGGGTGAATCCCATCGAAGCGACATAGTCGGGCAGGGTCCGGGCCAGCTCCCGGTAGGTCATCGACCGACGGCCGTCCTCGACCACGCGGCGGAAGGAACCGAGATGCACCTCGTAGATCGACTGGGGGCGCAACCGCACCGGCGGCTCCCGCCGACGCCCGTCCCTCCAGCCCTCATCCCGCCAGCGATACTTCGGCGCCACGATGCGGGAGGCGGTGCCGGGCGGGATCTCGGCCTGCCGGGCGAACGGATCGGCCTTGTCGATCCGGTAGCCGCCGTAGCGCGAGACGATGTGGTACTTGTAGAGCTGACCCGGACGGGCCGCAGCGACCCGGCCGGCCCAGACCCCGGAGTCTCCGAGGACCGTGAGTTGGTCGGTCTGCGGCACCCAGCCGTTGAACTCGCCGATCACCGACACCGCTGCGGCGTTCGGGGCCCAGACCGCGAACCGGACCCCGTCCTCGCGCTCCGGTGACGGATGGGCCCCCAGGAACCGGTACGCCGCGAGGTGGCTCCCTTCCGACCAGTACCAGAGATCCTCCGGCGGAATCCCCCCGGGTCCCGTCCCGTCGGGCTCCGATCGTCGCCGGGGAGTGGAGCGGATCGATGACACTTCGAGTACCTCAGAGGGCCGAACGGCGGGAAGGGTCCGGGGGCGACGGGAATGGGAGACGGCCCGAGGCCGGGGGCTTCGGGTCCGGGTTCGACGACCGGCCCTTTGGGTTCGACGCAAACGGCTTATGGCGCGATGCCATAAATGCGCGTCGACCGACGCCCTCAACGACCTGGTTCGCCCCGGCTCCGGGACTGCCGACCGCTCGAGCGTCGGTGCTCCCTTCCACTCCATGACGACCCTCCCCCGACTCCGGAGTCCTGTGCTGATCGAAGCGGTCGGTCCGGTCGTGGACGAGGGCCGGTATCCGGCCCGCGGCCGCGTCGGGATTCCGGTCGAGGTTTCGGCCACCATCGTCCAGACCGGGGACGCCGTCGTCCGGGCGGCGGTGCGCTGGCGGAGGGCGGGCCGGCGGGCCTGGTCGGAGTCGCCGCTCGCCTCCGGCGACACGGAGCACTGGACCGGGTCGTGGGTCCCCGACCGGCCCGGGGAGTACGAGTTTACCGTCTGCGCCTGGACCGACCCGATCGCCACCTGGAGCGCCCGGAGTTCGGCCTGGAGAGCGGCCGGGGAATCGATCGAACTGGACGCGCTTCCCCTCCTGCGGGAGTGGCGCCGCCTCGCCCTCCGGCGGCGGGGCCCCGACCGCGCCCTCCTGCGGGGACTGATCGAGCTGGGCGAGCAGGGCGCCTGGGATCCCCTCCTCGACGCGCTGCGCAGTCCGCCGATCGTGGCCCTCTTCGATCGGATCGACCGTCGGGCGGACCTGGTCCAATTCGAGGGGGTCCGTCGGCTGGTCGTGGACCGGGAGCGGGCCGGATTCGCGAGCTGGTATGAGATGTTCCCCCGCTCGTTCGGAGGCACCCTGACCGAGGCCGCGCGCTACCTGCCCACGATCGCCGGGATGGGGTTCGATGTCGTCTATCTGCCGCCGATCCACCCGATCGGGAGGACCGGGCGCCGGGGCCGGGGCAACTCGGACGCTCCGGCCGACGACGATCCCGGGAGCCCCTGGGCCATCGGGAGCCCCGAGGGAGGTCACACATCGGTCGACCCGGCCCTCGGCGGACTCCCCGCCCTGGACGAATTCCTCGCGGCGGCCCGGGCCGTCGGCCTCGAGGTGGCCCTCGACCTGGCCTGGCAGTGTTCGCCCGACCATCCCTGGGTGCGCGAGCATCCCGGCTGGTTCGCGCACCGCGCGGACGGATCGATCCGGTACGCCGAGAACCCCCCGAAGCGCTACCGGGACATCTACCCGTTCGACTTCTTCGGGCGGGACGCCGCCGGGCTCTGGAGGAGCCTTGCCGATGTGGTGCGGTTCTGGGCCCGCCGGGGAGTGCGGATCTTCCGGGTCGACAATCCGCACACCAAACCCTTCGCCTTCTGGGAGTGGCTCCTCCGTCAGATCCACCGGGAGTTCCCCGGCACCATCTTCCTGGCCGAAGCGTTCACCCGGCCGGGCACGATGTACCACCTGGCGAAGATCGGGTTCGACGAGTCGTACACCTACTTCACCTGGAGGAACACCCCCGACGAGCTGACCCAGTACTTCACCGAACTCACCGCGCCACCGGTCCGGGAGTTCTTCCGCCCGATGCTCTTCACCAACACCCCGGATATCCTGCCCGGGATCCTCGTCCGTCTCGGGCGACCGGCGTTCCAGGCCCGGGCGTTCCTCGCCGCGACGCTCTCCCCCCTCTGGGGGATCTACAGCGGGTTCGAGGACCTGGAACGGGACGTGGTGCCCGGGACCGAGGAGTACGCCGATTCGGAGAAGTACCGGGTGATCCGCCGCGGGGGGGCTCCGCCGCCGGACCAGATCCGGGCGTTCATCGGGCGGCTGAACACCCTGCGGCGCGAGCATCCGGCCCTCCAGCACCCCCACCACCTCCGGTTCTTCCCCGTCGAGGGGCCCGGCCTCCTGGCCTATGAGCGGTGGTCCGCCGACGGACAAGACCGGCTGATCGCCGTGGTCAACCCCGTGCCGGACGCCGTCCGTGAGGGGATGGTGCACCTGCCCGAAGATCTCGTCCCCGACGACTCGCCCTTCTCCGTCGAGGACCGGCTGACCGGCGAGACGTGGACCTGGCGCGGACGGCGCAACTACGTCCGGCTCGATCCGGCGGAGCGGGTCGCCCACCTGTTCCGGATCGGATCCCCCGGCCCCCGGAGCCCGCCATGAACCCACCGGACCCCCGGTGGTACAAGGACGCCGTCCTCTACGAGATCCCGGTGAAGTCGTTCTACGACAGCAACGGCGATGGGATCGGCGATCTCCCGGGGCTGGTCCAGAAGCTCGACTACCTCAAGGATCTGGGCGTCGACTGCCTGTGGCTCCTGCCGTTCTACCAGTCCCCCTTGAAGGACGACGGCTACGACATCTCCGACTACTACCGGATCCATCCGGACCTCGGCACCCTCGAGGACTTCGACCGGTTGATCGAGGAGGCGCATCGCCGGGAGCTCCGGGTGATCGCCGACCTGGTCCTGAACCATGTCTCCGACCAGCACCCCTGGTTCCAGGAGGCCCGGGCCGATCCGGCGAGCCCCCGGCGGCCGTGGTTCGTCTGGTCGGACACCGACCGGAAGTATGCCGGCACCCGGATCATCTTCCTCGACTCCGAGCGATCCAACTGGACCTGGGATCCCGTGGCCAAGCAGTACTTCTGGCATCGCTTCTACAGCCATCAGCCGGACCTCAACTACGATCACCCGCCGGTCCGGGAGGCGATGAAGGAGGTGATCCGGTTCTGGCTGCGCCGGGGGCTCGACGGGTTCCGGTGCGATGCGGTGCCGTACCTCTTCGAGGCCGAGGGCACGAGCAGCGAGAACCTCCCGGCGACGCACGCCTACCTGAAGGAGCTCCGCCGGATGGTCGACTCGGAGTTTCCGAACCGGGTCCTGCTCGCCGAGGCCAACCAGTGGCCCTCCGACGTCAAGGCCTACTTCGGCGAGGAGGACGAGTTCCACATGGCGTTCAACTTCCCGCTGATGCCGCGGATCTTCATCGCCCTCGCCAAGGAGTCGGCCCTCCCGATCCGGGAGCTCGTCGCCCAGACCCTGCCCATCCCCGCGTCGTGCGCCTGGGGGGTCTTCCTGCGGAACCACGACGAGCTGACGCTCGAGATGGTGACCGACGAGGAGCGGGACTTCATGTACCACGAGTACGCGAAGCACCCGAAGATGCGGCTCAACCTCGGGATCCGGCGACGGCTGGCTCCGCTGGTCGACGACGATCGCCGGGTGATGGAGCTTCTTCACGGGCTGCTGCTCTCGCTCCCCGGGGTCCCGATCCTCTACTACGGTGACGAGCTCGGGATGGGGGACAACATCTACCTCGGGGACCGGGCCGGGGTCCGGACCCCGATGCAGTGGTCGCCGGACCGCAACGCGGGCTTTTCCCGGGCCGATCCGGAGCAGCTCTACGCGCCGGTGATCATCAACCCGAACTTCCACTTCGAGTCCCGGAACGTCGAGAGCCTGCGCCGGATGCCCCCGTCCTTCCTCAACTGGCTGATCCGCCAGCTCCGGGTCCGCCGACGCTACTCGAAGGTCTTCGGCCGGGGAACGATCGAGTTCATCGATACCCCCCACCCCAAGGTGCTGATCTACCGGCGCAGCTTCGAGGGCACTGAGCTCCTCTGCCTGTTCAACCTCGCCCGGGCCCCCTCCGCGGTCGAACTCGACCTGTCCGGGTTCCGGGGCTACACCCCGGTCGAAATGGTCAGCGAGGCTCCGTTCCCTCCCATCGGAGAGTTGCCGTACTTCCTGACGCTCGCGGAGCGGGGATTCTACTGGTTCCGGCTGGATCCCCCGGCCGCGTCGAGGCCCGACGATGGCCCCCGATGACGACACCGGGCCGGCGGCCTGGGCGGAGTTTCTGAGGTCCCAACGATGGTTCGCCGGCAAGGGGCGGCCCATCGCGTCGGTGGAACTCTGGGACTCGATCCGCCTCGGTGGGCACCCCGCCCCGTTCGGCTACCGGCTGATCGAGGTCGGGTACACCGCCGGCCCCCGGGAGCGCTACGCCCTGGGTCGATCGGCGGTCGTCGGCCAGGACCCGTTGGGCCCCCCGGCGGAGGCGGCCGTCACCCCCGCCCAGGTCCGGGCCCTGCTGGAGGCGATCGCGACCGGCCGCGTCGTCGAAGCCGAGCACGGACGGCTCGAATTCTCGCTGGACGCCCCGGACCGCGTTCCGCGGACCGACGAGGTCGAGGATGCGGCCATCGTCCCGGTCCTGGGGGAGCAGTCCAACCGTTCGACCCGGGTGGGCGACCGATGGATGGTCAAGGAGTACCGCCTGCTCCAGCCCGGCCCGAATCCCGACCGGGAGCTCCCCCAGGCGCTGGTCCGGGCCGGGTTCGACCGGGTGCCCCGGCCGGTCGGCGGCGCCGTCTATCGGCGCCGGGGGATCGAACCGATCGACCTCATCTCGGTCTCCGAGTTTGTCCCCAACTGGGGCGACGGGTGGACGGTCTGGGGCCGCTGGCTCCGGGAGACCCCGCCGGACCGGATCGACTCCGTGCTGGGCGGGGAGGCCGAGGCCGTCGGCCGGCTGACCGGCGAGCTTCACCGCACGTTGGCCCGGATCTACGGGCCGGGCCACGTCGCGGACGGTCTCACCGAGACCGACCTGGATCGACGCCGGGAACTCTGGCAGGAACGGAATGACATCGCCGGCCACCGGCTCAATGAGGCCGGACCCCGGCTCCGTCCCGACCTGGCCGACCGGATCGCCCGGATCGAGGGCTGGCCCCGGCGACTGCTGCCCCTCGCCCGGATCCTGCCGGAGGTGGCCCGGTCGGGTCTCCTGGCCCTGCGGATCCACGGCGACTACCACCTCGGACAACTCCTCCGGGCCGATGACGGCTACTGGATCCTGGATTTCGAAGGCGAGCCCGCCCATTCCATCGCCGAGCGCCGGGCGGTCGACTGGGCGGCCAAGGACGTCGCCGGCATGCTCCGCTCGATCGACTACCGGGTCCGGGCCGGGACCGAGGGTCCCGGGGGCCTCCGGGGCCCCTTCTCCCATCCGGCCGGCGCGCTCCGCCCACGGCTCGTGGAGCGGTTCCTGGACGCGTACGAACGGGAGATCCGCCGAGGTCCTCCGGGGATCCAGCCGGACTCCCCGGCCGCGTTTGACGCGCTGGTCCGGTACTACAGCATCGAGAAGCTGTGCTACGAACTGCTCTACGAGCTGGACCACCGGCCCGATTGGCTGGGCATCCCGCTGTCGGCCCTCGAGGAGCTGCTCGCCTCGCCCGGGGTCGGGGTCGGCCGGTGACCGGCATCCGCGGCGCCGCCGGACCCCCAACCGACCGAACGGCCCCACGAGAGGCTAGGGCGACGGGGACGGTCCCGTCCGTGCCCGGCGGAGGCGTCGGGACTCGGCGGACTTGCGCCGATGGCAGGGCCGGCAGACGGTCTGGAGGTTGGAGTACTCCAGGGCCGCTCCGCCATCCCCGATCTCGGTGATATGGTCGACCTCCAGTTCCCGCGCCCGCCGCCGCGTGCCGCAGAGTCGGCAGGTGTACCGGTCGCGGTACATCACGTAGGTCCGGGCCGCCTCCCAGAAGTAGTGGCCCTGGAACTTCCATCGGCACGCCCGCGAGCAGTAGGGTGTCCGGCGGGTCGGGAGGGGTCGCTGGCACTCGACGCATCGGCGATCCCGCCGGGCCTCGGCGCGGCGGCGGACCCCATCCGAGAACCACGCCGCCGATAGCCGGAGGAGCCGGCCGTTGGGCGCGACGGTCACCGACGCGGGCGCGGCCACGTCGTCGGTACGGTCGCTCCTCTTTTTGGCGGTTGGGGTCCGGCCCCGGGCGACCCGGGAGGTCTAATCTCCCGCCTCCTGTCGGACACCGGGTCCGATGACGAACCTGGTGGCCGGCGGCCTTCTGGCCGCGGTATTCGGCCTCATCATTTTCCGGCAGTTCACCGGGCGGGGGCCGGCGGTGTGGCTCACCTTTGCGGTCGGCGGGGGGGCGGCGGTGGCGACCGAGGCGCTTTCGCTGAGGGGCGCGGCCTCGGTGCTGCTCACCTCGGCGCTGCCCGTGGTCACCTTCCTCTGGGCGATGTTCCTCTTCGCGACCGAGCTCGAGATCTCGGGGGCGCTCGACCACATCGCCCGCTGGTTGGTCGGGCAGAGCCGGACGGCCCGTGATCTCCCCCTGGTCCTCTTCCTCGGATTCGGCGTGGCGAGCGCCCTGATCGTGAACGATGCGCTGGTCTTGATCGGGGTCCCGATCCTGCTCCATGTCGCCCGCCGGCTGAAAACCGATCCCAAGCCCCTCCTCCTGACCCTGGCGTTTTCGGTGACGGTCGGGAGCGTCGTCACCCCGCTCGGGAACCCGCAGAATCTGCTCGTCTCCTTGGCGAGCGGGCTCACCGCGCCGATCGCGGTCTTCCTCCGCTACCTCCTGCTCCCGACGGCCGCCGGCCTCCTCGTCGGGGGGTACTACCTCAAGTGGCAGTTCGGGTCGAAGCTCGCCCCCGCTGAGGCGACCTACCCCCAGATCCGGGCGGAGACGCCGAATCTTTGGCTCCCAGGGCGTTGGGGGGCCCGGATCCGGGACTACCCGTCCCTCATGTTGTTCCCGGCGACCGTTCTCGTCCTCTTCGGCGCCGATATCGGGGGGGCGCTCGGGCTCTTCACGGCACCCCCCATCTGGGAGATCGCGACGGGCGGCGGCGTTGCGGTGCTGCTCCTCTCCGCCCATCGCCTTCGTCTGCTCCGGGAGATCCCCTGGTCGATCCTGGCCCTGTTCGTGGGGCTCTTCCTGGTCGTCCAGGCGTCGGTGGAAGGCGGCGTCATCGCGGCCGTGGAGGGGCTCTTCCCCCTGCCCGGTCCCGGATCGGCCCCCGTCTCGATTCTCGCCCTCACCGCCACCAGCCTCGTCGGGTCCCAGGTGGTCAGCAACGTGCCGTGGGTCGCGCTCCAGATCCCCCTCCTTTCGGGACTCGGCTACTCGGGATCGAACGTGCTCGCGTGGCTGGCCCTCGCGGGCGCCAGCACACTGGCCGGGAATGTGAGTCTCCTGGGGGCGGCGAGCAACCTGATCGTCGCCGAGCGGGCCGAGCGCTCGGGGGTCCGGATCTCCTTGGGGGAGTTCGTCCGCTACGGCCTGCCGCTCGCGGGGATCACCGTGGGCATCCTCGTGGCGGCCCTACTGCTGGGGATTTGACGGGGCGGCCGGCGGCGTCGGCGACCCGGGGGGTCGAGGGCGCCGGACGGCGAGCAGGCCGAGGCCGGAGCCGAAGGTCACGACATACACCCCGAGCAGGAGGTCGTAGAGGTAGCGGATGTTCCCGCCGTAGTAGGTGATCCCGAAGAGGTAGTTGGCGAAATCCCCCGCGGTCGCGAATCCGACCGAACTGTAGGTGAAGATGTCCCCGACCAGGATCAGGATCAGCAGGGCGGAGGCCACCACCCCTACCTGGACGGCCCGCCGGCTCCCGACCACCCAGAGGCCGATCGCGCCGACCGCGTCGGCCACGGCGGTGATCAGGATGACGTACCAGTGCAGGTAGTAGCCCGAGGTCACGGTCCCGAAGTCGGTGCGCAGGTTGGAGTCCGTGAGGAGCATGACCACGCTGACGATCGCCGCCAGCGCGAAGAGAAACCCGTAGAGCCGCCCACCGAGGGACGCCGCGGCCACGCCGCCCCCACACCGCCGGGGCCCATAACGGCTTGGGGGGGGCGCCCCGAGCCCGCCATAGCGGTCCTCGGGTTCGTGCGCGGGTTACTTGAGTCCCCGACGCTTCGGTCCGGAGATTGTACCTATGAGCGGTCACGAGGTGAAGATTCCGTCGTCGGGACGGACGTTGGTGGGCTACCTGGCCGAGCCGGAGACCAAGGGGCCGCACCCGGCGGTCCTGGTCGTCCACGAGATCTTCGGGCTTGATGATCACCACCGGGACGTGGCCCGGAGGTTCGCTGCCCAGGGGTACGTCGCGCTCGCCCCGAACCTCTTCACCGGCCCGATCGGCGACACGATGACGCCGGCGAACGTGCAGCAGGCGATGCGGGCGTTCGCCGAGGCGCCTCCCGACCTCCGCTCCAACCCCGAAAAGTTCCGGGAGTTCGCCCAGTCGCAACCGCCGGAGCGCCGGCCCGTGCTCGAGGCGTTCGCCCATGTGACCAATCCGGCAACCCAGGACGGATTCGCCCGCGATCTCGTCGCGTGCCGGGAGTATCTGCAGGCCCTGCCCACCGTCAATCCTCAGCGGATCGGCGCGGTGGGCTTCTGTTTCGGGGGGGCGATGGTCGGGCGGTATGCGACGGTCGACCCCCAGCTCACCGCGGGGGTGATCTTCTACGGACAGAACCCGCCGCTCGACCGGGTGCCGCAGATCCGGGCCCAGCTGCTCGGCCAGTATGCCGGCGAGGATCCGGGCATCACCCAGACGGTCCCCGAGCTGGCCGAGGCGATGACCCGCGCCGGCCGGTCGTTCCGCTACCAGGTCTACCCCGGGGCGCGCCACGCTTTCTTCAACGACGCCCGCCCCAACTACCACGCCGAGAGCGCCACCCTGGCGTGGGGCCGGGTGCTCGAGTTCTTCGGGTCCACCTTGCGCTGAGCCGAATCACCGGCCGGGACGTGGCCGTCGGGCCCCGCCCGTCCGCGCGACCGACGGTCGCCGGATCCCCGGGGTCGGGCCCTTCGGGCCCCGCGCGATGCGTCCGGGTTTCGTCCGGGAAACCAGGAGTCTCCCCGGGTTCAGGTCGCTTATCCTCCCGCGACCTCTGAGGACTCCATGGGCGGCCCGTCCTCCCCGTACGACCTCATCATCCTGGGCGGGGGGGCGGCCGCATTTGCCGCCGCGATCCGGGCCGACGAGCTCGGCTTCCGCACGGTGATGGTCAATCGCGGACTGCCGATCGGGGGGACCTGCGTCAACGTGGGGTGCATCCCCTCCAAGTTCCTGCTGGAAGCGGGCAACGAGTACTTCTACCGTCAGAGCCCCCAGTTTGCCTGCAACCTGCCCGGGGCCATCCACTGCGACTTTGCGGAGGCGATCGCCCACAAGGACCGGGTCGTCCGCCGGCTGCGGCAGGAGAATTACCGGGCCGTCCTCGAGGGGCGACGGATCGAGTATGTGGCCGCTTCGGGCCATCTGCTCCCGGGGCGGAGGGTGCGGGCGGGAGGCCGTATCCTCGAAGGGCGCCGGATCCTCCTGGCGACGGGGACCCGGCCCCGGATCCCCCCCATTCCCGGCCTCGCCGGCTCCGGGTTCCTGACCCACCGCACCCTCATGCGACGGACCGAACTGCCGGCCGAGCTGGTGGTCCTGGGCGGCGGACCGATGGGCCTTGAGTTCGCCCAGATGTACGCCCATTTCGGGAGCCGGGTGGTCGTGCTCCAGTCGAGGGATCGGATCCTCCCGCGGGAGGAGCCCGAGGTCTCCGCCGAACTGGCCACCTGCCTGACCCGGGAGGGTCTCTCCCTGAAGGCCGGGGTCCAGGTGACCCGGGTCGAGCGGCGCCGGGGCCGAGTCGAGGTCCGGTGGGGCGGCCGCGGCGGCCGGCTCGAAGCGGATGCCGTCCTGGTCGCCACCGGGATGCACCCCAACACCGAGCGGCTGGGCTTGGGCGCCGCCGGGGTGGCGTGCGATGCCGCCGGGTTCATCCGGGTCGGCCGGTCGCTGGAGACGACCGCGCCCGGGGTGTTCGCGGCGGGGGACGTCACCGGCCATCGCCTCCTGGAGACCGTCGCGGCGAAGGAAGGGGCGACGGCCGCCCAGAACGCCCTCTCCGGGACCCGCCGATCCCTACGGTACGATGAGGTCCCCCATGCGGTCTTCACCAACCCTCAGGTGGCCGGCGTCGGCCTCACGGAAGCGGAGTATCTCCGCCGGGGGGGTCGCTGCGACTGCCGAACGATCTCGATGGACCGGATCCCCAAGGCGCTCACGGTCGGCGACACCCGGGGGGTGCTCAAGATGGTGGCCGACGCCCGGAGCCATCGGGTGGTGGGCGTCCACATCGTCTCCCCGCTCGCCGCCGACCTGGTCCAGTCGGCGACATTCGCGCTGCGGGGTCGACTGAGCGTCGACGACATCATCGACACGGTCCATGTCTTTCCGACCTTCTCCGAGGCCCTCAAGTACGCCGCCGAGTCTTTCCGTCACGACATGAGCCGCATGAGCTGCTGCATCGAGTGAAGGGCGGAGGAGGATCGCCGATGGTTCGGTTACGCCCGTTCGCTGCCCCGCTTCGCCGGGTCCCGGGACTTCACCCGCCGTCCGCCCCGGCGGCGGTCCGAGGGCGGCGGGGCCGTCGACCGCCCACGACCGTCCCGGACGGAGGCCGACCCCGACGGCCGGGAGAAACACCGTGAAGCGGCCCCCCCGGGACCGGGAGTTCGCCCGGGAGGTGGCCTGCATGATCCAGATCGATGGGGCGCAGTACTGCCTCGACCCGGCGGGCGGCCTGGTCGAGGTTCTCGGCAAGCGTTGGACGCTCCCCCTGATCGGCGTGTTGGGCAACCGGGCGCGATCCCGGTTCAGCGAGCTCAGGGACGCACTACCGGGGATCGGCAGCAAGAGCCTGACCGAGCGGCTCCGGGATCTGGACCGGCTCGGGCTGGTCCATCGCGAGGTGTTCCCCGAGGTACCGCTGCGGACCGAATACCGGCTGACCGACGCCGGGGCGTCCCTTCGCCGGGCCCTGGTCCCGCTGGTCCGATGGGCCGGCTCGGCGCCTCCCTCCCCGCCGGCACCCGCGGCCGTCAAGGAGACTCCACGAAGGTCGACCGGCTCGCCGGACGCCCGACGTTCCCGTAAGTCCCCCTAGGGTCGCCTTCCAGGGCCCGGCTACCGCTCGTTCTCCCGGAGATCGGGGCTCATCATCGCCTCGGGCGATCGGGAGGGGGGCGGGGCCGGCGGCCCTGATGGAGCCGTCGCCGGGCGTCGCGCCGCCGGGGCCGGGGACTCCCCGTGCACGTACCGCGCCCCCCGCTGGGAGGAGACCACGGCGCCGACGGCCGTCACCACGCCCGCAAAGATGAAGGCCGAACCGAGCGCGGAGGAGAAGGCCGGGGCCACGGCGTTGGCGAAGAACCGGGGCGCGAGCACCGCCGCCGACTGGGCCGGGGTCAGCGGGACCCAGCCCGGGGTGCCGCTCAGGGCGGCCAGGAGTCCGGCCATCGGGTTCTCCCCCAGGAAGGCCCCGAAGAGGGCGCCGGTCGGGTTGGCGGCGATCGCGCCCGAGAGGATGCCCTGGTCCGGCGGTCCGATCAGGGCGCCGTGGAGGGCGGCGGCTGCGGAGCCGGCGAGGTCGGTGGAGAGGCTCAGGATGACGATGGTGAAGAAGATCGCCATCGAAAGCTGCTGGCCCGAGTTCTGGAGGGTGGCGAGCATCCCCGAGGCGGCCCCCCGGTTCTCGGGGGGGACCGAGTTCATGACGGAGGCGGCGTTGGGGGCCGCAAACATCCCCATCCCGCAACCCTGGGCGAAGAGGAGCACGCCCATCTGCCAGTAGGCGAAGTTGATCGGGAGGGTGGCGAGCAGAAAGAAGGTGGCCGAGGCCAGCGCGAGCCCAAGGGTGGTGAGGGTCCGGGGCCCCTGGCGGTCGGAGAGCCACCCGCTCAGCGGCCCGGCGACCAGGAAGCCGAAAATCATCGGCATGAGGGCGACCCCGGCCCAGAGGGGGATCGATGAGAAGGAGTAGCCGTGGAGCGGAAGCCAGATGCCTTGGAACCAGAGGACGAGGAGGAGCATCATGCCGCCCCGGGCGATGGAGCCCAGGAAAGCGCCGATGTTACCGGCGGCAAACGAGCGAACCCGGAAGAGCTCGAGCCGGAACATGGGATCCGCAACCCGGGTTTCGATGAGCAGGAAGGTCAGCAGGAGCCCGATCCCGGCGACCATCCCCGCGATCACGTACGGGCTCGACCAGCCGGTGCTGGAACTGCCGTAGGGGAGCAGTCCGTAGGTGATGGAGATCAGGACGAGCGTGAGGCCCGCGGCGAAGGTGATGTTCCCGACAAAGTCCACCTTCTGACCGGCCCGTCGGGTTGAAATCTCCCTAAGCCGGGCGTAGGCCCAGAGCGTCCCGACGACGCCGACCGGGACGCTGACCAGGAAGATGAGGCGCCAGGTCGGGAGGACGAAACTCCCGAGGTGGATATCGGGGATTCCGGCCAGGATGCCTCCGGCGATGAGGCCGACCATCGATCCTCCGATGAAGGCGATCTGGTTGATGCCCATCGCCTTCCCCCGCTCGCTCGGGGGAAAGGCGTCGGTGAGCAGGGCCGCGGAGTTCGCGAACAGGAACGCGGCGCCGAAGGCCTGGATGAGCCGGAGCCCCACCAGCAGCCAGGCGCCGGTCGTCCCCTGAAACGGTTCGATGAAGAGCAGGATCGAGCCGGTCGAAAAGATCGCGAACCCCAGGTTGTACATGCGGGCCCGCCCCCACATGTCCGAGAGCCGTCCGACCGTGACCAGCAGGGTCGCGGTCACGACGCCGTAGCCGAGCAGGAGCCAGATGAGGATCGGGAAGCTCGACGGGGCGAACGGGTCGACTCCGAGGCCCTTGAAGATGACCGGCAGGGAGATCAGGACGATCGTCCCGTCCAGGGAGGCCAAGAGCGAACCCAGGGTGGTATTGGAGAGGACGGTCCACTTGTATTCCATGGGCCGGTTACTCCTTCGGGGGCCGGGCCCGGCGCTGCCGCCACTCGGCGAGCGCGCGGTCCAGTTCCTCCGCGCCCCGTTCGACGGCCGCCATACCCTGGGGCCCGAGCTCCCGGGCGATCTCGTTCAAGAGGCCCCGGATTTCGGCCACGACCGTGCGGTAGAGCCGGCTCCCTTGGGGCGTCAGGGAGACCACCGTGGCCCGGCGATCCTCCGGGTCCGGCGAACGTTGGATCAGGTGACGCTCTTCGAGCCGATCGAGCAGTTGGGTCACGGCCGCGGGCGACAGGTCCAACCCCTGGGCGATCGTGGACGGCCGCGTGGGGCCGGCCGTGCACAGCCGCAGGGCGCGGGCGTCGGACTTCAGAAGGCCGTACGGCTCCAGGGCCGCCCGAATCTCCAGATTCAGGGAAGCCAGGGTGCCCCGGATCCGTCCGATGGCCCCCCCCTCGAACGGGTCGGGTTGCTGCAGCAGCGGTGTGTCCATAGGCGGAGGAGTTTCGTATGTTTCACGCAGATATATTACGTCACTGTATTAAGTGTGCGCTTCGGCGCCGAGGACCGGTCCCCGGCGCCGGCTCAGCCTGATTTTACTATATCGATAAATACTGAACCGCCCCTCCCTGGGGCATGACGTCGCCCCGCCCCTCAGCCCGCCATTGGCCCGGGGGTCTCATCGGGACGTACGCCCTCCACCTGATGCAGCGGGCGCCCATCTACGGGGGCGAGTTGACTCGCCGGATCGAAGAGTCGACCCATGGAGCCTGGCGGCCGGGGGCGGGGGCGGTCTACCCCATCCTGCAGGGCCTGGTCGCCCGCGGCGACGCCGCCCTGAAGATGCACGGGCGCCGCAAGACCTACCGGATCACCGCCCAGGGCCGGGTACGCCTCCGGATGGTGCGGGCCCGGCTGCGCACCGGCGGTTCCCGGTTTGCCGAGCTCCGGGGCCTCATCCTGGATATGGCGGCCCCGAAGGATCGGGTCGAACTCCTGGATCTCCATCTGGGCCGGGCCATCGAATCCATTGTGCTCGCCATCGGGCCTTCGGAAACCCTCCTCACGCCGGGGCAAAAGCAGCGGCTTCGGCGCCAGGCCCTGAAGCGGCTGCGGCAGGCCACGGCGAAGGTGGCGCCATCGCCGCGCGCCGGACGACGCCCATGACCGAGGACGCGATCTGGGCCTCCCAGCTCACCAAGACCTACGGCCCGCTCACCGCCGTGGACCACGTCGATCTGCGGGTCCCGGAGGGGGGCATCTTCGGGCTCTTGGGTCCGAACGGGGCGGGGAAGACCACGATCATCAAGCTCTTGACCGGTCTTTCCGAGATCTCCGGGGGGGAGGCCCGGGTGGCCGGGTTCGATGTTCGTCGTGACCCGATGGAGGTCAAGCAGCGGATCGGCTGGGTCGCCGCGGAAGTCATCCTGGACGACGACTTCTCGGCGTGGGAGAACCTCTGGCTGCAAGCCCGCCTCCAGCGGCTGACCGACTGGCAGGAGCGGGCGGACGAACTGCTCGCCTACTTCTCCCTGGAGGGGCGGAAGAAGGACAAGGTCGGGACCTTCTCGACCGGGATGCGCAAGAAGCTCGAGATCGCGCTCGCCCTCCTCCACAAGCCCAAGGTCATTTTCATGGATGAGCCGACCATCGGGCTCGATCCGGGGACCCGCCGGATGCTCTGGGAGCTCATCACCGGGGTGAACCGCGAGTACGGGATCACCATCTTCCTGACCAGCCACTACATCGAGGAGGCCGACGCCCTGTGCCATCAGGTCGCGATCCTCAACCGCGGGCGGATCGTCGCCCTGGGCACCCCCAACGACCTCAAGTCGCGCGTCCACGCCGATTTCCTCGAGATCGATACCCGGGAACCGCTCGACGAGGCCCGGCTGAAGGCCCTCGCGGGGGTCCAGCAGGTCCGGACCCAGGGCACCACCTGGATCCTCAAGGTCAGCGCAGCGGAGGAGGTGCTCCCCCGGCTCTTTGCGGCGGTCGATCCGGGACAGATCCGCCGGATCAACGTCGAGAAGCCGAGCCTCGAGTCGGTCTTCATCGACCTCACCGGACAGCGGATCGATGAGGCCGGGGGCGAGGTCCACGACTTCCGGAAGTTCTACGCCAACGTTCGGAGGGCCCGCGGATGAGCCACGCCAACGAACCCTCGCTCGTCTATCCACCGGCGGTGGCGGACGCGTCGGAGGTCGGGCGACCGGCCCCGATCGGCCAGGTGAGCCAGTTCTCGGGTCTCTACTACCGGGAGATCCTGCGCACGTTCCGCAATCCCTGGGTCCTCGTGATCACGGTGGTCCAGCCGTTCATGTGGCTCGCCTTCTTCGGGTCGAGCTTTGCCAACGTCCCTCTGGCCGACCTGGAGGCGCTCCTGCACATCCAGATCCAGAGCTACCTTCAGTTCCTGCTGCCCGGGGTCCTGTCCACGTCGATGCTCACGGTCGGGATGTTCGGCGCGATGAGCACCATCCAGGACAAGCGATTCGGCTACATGAAGCGCATTTTGCTGACCCCGACCAGCAAGTCGACGGTGTTCCTCAGCAAGGCGCTCGGATCGGCGACCCGGGGACTGGTCCAGGTCCCGGTGATGATCGTCGCCGCGCTCGCCTTTGGCGTCCAACTGAACGGCTCTCCCCTCCTCTGGGCCGGATGGGTCCTCGGTCTGGTCTTCCTGGCCCTCGGCTTCTCGTCGCTCTTCCTGGCGGTCACCGCCTCGAGCACCGACTGGCAGACCCCCGGGGTCATCTCCAACTTCATCACGATGCCCCTCATGTTCGCGAGTGGGGCGCTCTTTCCGTCGGCGAACTTCCCCACCTGGATGGCCACCATCTCGAACTGGAACCCGGTCACCTACTCGGCCCTCTTCGGCCGCGGGATTGTGGTGAGCGGCACCGCGGATTGGCTCTACCTGGGCTACCTGGCCCTCTTTGCCGCCCTCATGCTGACGGCGGGCACCCTGGTGGCCCGCCGCTACCTCCGAGTCGAATAGGCCCCGCGGTCTCCCTGCACCGGCCCCCCCCGTTTCGAGAAAAGGGATAAGGCCCGAGGAGCTGCCGGCCGGCATGAGCGGAGAGTCCCCAACGGACAGCGGAAAATGCCCGGTCGTCCACGGGCGGACCAATGCGTCCATGCGGTCGAACCATGACTGGTGGCCGAACCGGTTGAATCTCGCCATCCTTCGGATGAACTCCACCCGTTCGGACCCGATGGGGCCCTCCTTCCGGTACAAGCACGAGTTCCAGCAGCTCGACTATGCGGCCCTGAAGCAGGACCTGCGGGCGATCCTGACCCAGAGCCAGGACTGGTGGCCGGCCGACTTCGGCCATTACGGGGGCCTTCTCCTCCGGATGGCCTGGCATGCCGCCGGAACCTACCGGGTGGGCGACGGACGGGGCGGTGCCGGCACCGGCCAACAGCGGTTCTCCCCGCTCGATTCGTGGCCCGACAACGTGAACCTCGACAAAGCCCGCCGCCTGCTCTGGCCGGTCAAGCAGAAGTACGGACGGAAGATCTCGTGGGCCGACCTCATCGTCCTCGCCGGCAACGTCGCCCTCGAGTCGATGGGTTTCCAGACCTTCGGGTTCGGGGCCGGTCGGGTGGACGTCTGGGAGCCCGATGAGTCGGTCTACTGGGGCCGGGAAGAGACCTGGCTCGGCGACCAACGCTACACCGGGGACCGGAACCTCGAGAACCCGCTCGCCGCCGTCCAGATGGGGCTCATCTACGTGAATCCGGAGGGCCCCAACGGCAAGCCGGACCCGGTCGCCGCCGCCCGGGACATCCGGGAGACCTTCAAGCGGATGGCGATGAACGACGAGGAGACGGTCGCGCTCATTGCCGGGGGCCATACCTTCGGCAAGACCCACGGCGCGGGCGATCCGAAGTTGGTTGGCCCTGAACCGGCCGCGGCCCCGCTCGAGCAGATGGGCCTCGGCTGGAAGAGCTCCTACCGTTCCGGCAAGGGTCCGGACGCCATCGGCGGCGGCCCGGAGGTCACCTGGACCACCACCCCCACCCGGTGGAACAACAACTTCTTCCAGAACCTGTTCGGGTACGAGTGGGAGCTCACGAAGAGCCCCGCCGGGGCCTACCAGTTCCAGGCGAAGGGCGACGCCAAGCTGATCCCGGACGCCTACGACCCGTCCAAGTACCATCCGGCGACCATGCTGGTCACCGATCTGGCCCTCCGGTACGACCCCATCTACGAGAAGATCTCCCGACGCTTTTACGAGCACCCGGAGGAGTTCGCCCGAGCGTTTGCCCGGGCTTGGTTCAAGCTGACCCACCGGGACATGGGCCCCCGGAGCCGCTACCTGGGGCCGGAGGTGCCGAAGGAGGAACTGATCTGGCAGGACCCCGTTCCTCCGGTCGACCATCCCCTCATCGGCGCGCGGGAAGAGGCCGAACTCAAGGCCCAGATCCTCGCGAGCGGCCTCACCACGGCGCAGCTGGTCTATACGGCCTGGTCGGCCGCCTCCACCTTCCGAGGATCCGACAAGCGGGGCGGGGCCAATGGCGCCCGCATCCGGCTGGCGCCCCAGAAGGACTGGGAGGTGAACCGGGGGCCCGACGTCCCAGAGACCCTGCACCGGCTCGAGCAGATCCAGAAGGGCTTCAACAACGGCCGGTCCGACGGGAAGAAGGTCTCCCTCGCCGACCTCATCGTGCTCGGCGGGAACGCCGCGGTCGAGCGGGCCGCGCTGCGGGCCGGCCAGACCGTGACCGTCCCGTTCCACCCGGGACGGACCGACGCCACCCCGGAGCAGACCGATGTCGAATCGTTCGGCTACCTCGAGCCGGTCGCCGACGGCTTCCGGAATTACCTGAAGGCCCGATTCACCGTGCCGGCCGAGGAGCTGTTGATCGACAAGGCGCAGCTGCTCGACCTGACTCCGCCCGAGATGACGGTCCTCGTGGGCGGGCTCCGGGTCCTCAACGCGAACTACGGCCGGTCGCCCCACGGGGTCTGGACGGCCCGGCCGGAGACGCTCACCACCGACTACTTCGTGAACCTCCTCGACATGGGGACCGAGTGGAAGCCGACCTCCGACGAGAACCTGTTCGAGGGCCTCGACCGGAAGACCGGGGCGAAGCGATGGACCGGGACCCGGGTCGACCTGGTCTTCGGAGCCAACTCCGAGCTCCGCGCCCTCGCTGAGGTCTACGGCGCCTCGGACGCCCAGCCGAAGTTCGTCCAGGACTTCGTCGCGGCCTGGACGAAGGTCATGGAGGCCGACCGGTTCGACCTGCGCTGAGCCCATCGAGCGTGGACCGGTCCGGCGGAAGGCGCCGGCCTCGATGCCTCCCCGGAGGCAGGGAGCCGAGATCAGCCCGAGCGCACGATCGGAAGCCGAGGGAGGGAAGTGAGCTAAGGGTTCACTTCCGTTGGGTCGGAAGCTTCGGGTTCCGGAGCTTCCTCGCAATCTTCGGAGCGTCGTCTGTCGCGAAGACCCAAATCTCCTCGATGTCGACGGCCGTCGCTCCAAGATCGTAGGGATGAGCGACCGTCTTGCGGAGCTTCTTCACTCTCTCCCACGGAACCCCGGGATTCGCAGTTTTGAACGGGTTGCTTACCTTCTCCGCAGCCTCGGCAAGAAGCTCGGCGCCGTGTTCGGCGGCGTACCGGTTCTTCGGCTCGCTCAGAGAATCCTTCCCGCCCTCCGTCGCGGATCGAATCACCGCGATATGCCGAAGCATCTCGTGGATGAGTAAGCGGTCCCTCTCTTCGGACGCCGTCACAGGGGGATCGCCTCCGCCTCGATCTGAGGCGAGATCGGCCAGGCAATCCCACCCTCGTTGACGAGGTCAACCCGACGACCGAGGGTCTCCTCGATGTCGGAACGAAGACCGGCCCGGTCGAGGAGCGAGTGGCGCTTCTTCCATCGGACGAGAAGGTCCACGTCGCTCTTCGGAGTCGCCTCCCGACGCCGCACCGAGCCGAAGACTCGCACGGAGGAGACGCCGTACCTTCGGGCCAAGCGGAGAATCTCGCTCCGGTGGGGTCCGAGAACTTCCTCAATCCCGAGACCCTTCCCCAGAACGACCGGGCGGATCTTCGGGACCCTCCATAGACGAGACTTGCAGCGGGGACACACGCGAGGGTTTCGATCCCGCATCCTCCACTCGTAAACGCATCGGTAGCATCGGCCGATTCGGACCTTCCGTCTTGTCATTGTCTACTCAGTCCGACAGATGAGGTTTACTTATGGATATCGGTAGAAGTAAGTTATCTACGACCATCACGCGATGCCAAGGGGACAGAGGCTGGGAAGCCCCATCGCGACGAGGAAGAGATAGACTATCGGCGAGTTTCCGATGCGGACCGGGTGCCCACCGACCCGATCACCAGGCGCCTCGATCTCGGGTCGGGAGCAAGGAATGCGAGCCGAGGGAGGGAATCGAACCCCCAGGAAACGGATCTGCAGTCCGTCGCATTAACCATTCTGCCACCTCGGCCCGGGAGCCCCGAAGGGTACGGGGTTTAAAGGAGTCGGGGGCCCCGGGGGCAGCGGTTCGGGGGCGGTCCAATCTCCGACCCTGCCGATTGGACACCCTTTCATGTAGGGAATCGGGCCCTAAGAGACCGAGCAGCCATGAACGCCGAAACAGCAACCCAAGTGAGCGTCTCGGGAGCGACCGAAACGAAGCCGACCTCGACAGCCCCGCCGCATTCGACGGGGCTCCATGCCCAGGGGTCGGCCGCAGGCGGGACCCCGCCCCCCAAGGCCACCCCGACCAAGCCGACACCGGCCTCCGGCCATGCGGCGGC
>JAJYWS010000031.1 GCA_021791335.1 Thermoplasmata archaeon | reverse complement strand
ATGGTAGTGGGCCCGGACGGATTTGAACCGTCGATCGACCGGTTATGAGCCGGTCGCTCTCGGCCGGACTGAGCTACGGGCCCGACGATCAACGGGAGGCGCCGCCGAGCGGGTTTTCTGGGCCACGGAGCGTCCGTTCGACCCCTTCGAACCGCTGACCTTCCGGTTAACAGCCGATCGCTCTACCACTGAGCTACGGCGGCACCGGCAGGGCCGAGCCTGCATCGGGCTAATATCCTTTCCGACCGGATTCCGACGCGGGTCGGTGCTGGGACGCCCGCTCCTTGAGGTGGCGGATGTGTTCGCTCATCTGATCGAGCGAGGAGTCGAGGGACTGCCAGAAGATCTGGGCCCGTTCGGTGACGACGGCGCCTTCGGCCGACGGCTGGATCACCCCTTCCCGTTCGAGGAGGTGGAGGGAGTAGCGCACCTTGTGGATCGGCAGCTTGAGGGCTTCGCTCAGTCGGATGATGCCCATCGGCCGCTTGTTGGAGAGGATCTCGAGGATGTCCACGTTCCGGGACATGAGGTCCAGTTCGGTGGCGATCCGGTCGATCAGGGGGGCGGCCGGGCCGTTGGAGGAGCCTTCCGCGGAGTACGGGGCCTGGTTCGGGGACATGAGCCTACCTAAGGTAGGGAGGATGGTCGGTTACTTGAATCTGATTGATGCCCCCGGGTCCCGGCGGGGCACCCGATCCGGACCCCGGGACGCTGGGGTTCAGGAGATCCGAGGGTCCGTACCGCGACGGTTGAGGGGGGAGCGCTGGAGGCCCGGATCCGGGGGGGAACGGTCATGGGCGCGGGCCGCTTGACGCCCCCGATGCCTTCCTATCTCCTCCGGCTCGAGTGCTCCCACTGCCAACAGGCCCACGACGCCCGCCTCCGACAGACGGTCTGCCGGGGGTGTGGTTCGGCGCTCCGGGCGGTGTACGACCTTCCCCGGCTCCGGAAGGATCACCCGGAACCGCCCTGGGCGGACCGGGCACCCGGACTCTGGAGATACGAAGAGCTGCTCCCCTTGGAGCACCCTACCGAGGCGGTCCGGCTCGGGGAAACCCAGTCTCCGATCCTGACCCTCGACCCGCCGGAGGGCGGGGCGGACCTCCGGGTCCTGATGAAGGACGACGGCGTCCTTCCGACCGGCTCCTTCAAGGCTCGCGGGATGGCCCTCGCCGTCTCCCGAGCCCGCGCCCTCGGCCTCCGCTCGCTCTATGTGCCGAGCGCCGGAAACGCCGGGGTGGCGCTCTCCGCGTATGGCGCCCGAGCCGGCCTCCGGGTCCGGGTCTACCTTCCCGAGTCGACCCCGGCGTCGGTCGGCCGACGCTGCGCCGAGTTCGGCGCGGAGGTGGTTTCGGTGCCGGGGACCATCGCCGACGCGGGCCGGGCGGCCCGGGCCCGGGAGCCCCCGGAGAGCTTCGATGTCTCGACGCTCCGCGAGCCGTACCGCTGGCAGGGCAAGAAGACCATGGGGCTCGAGCTGTTCGATCAGTTCGGGCCGGACCGGCGGCCCGGCGCGATCCTCTACCCGACCGGGGGCGGCACCGGGCTCGTCGGGCTCTGGAGTGCGTTCGAGGAGCTCCGGAGCCTCGGCTGGCTCACCGGGCCCCTCCCCCGGCTCTTCGCCGTCCAGCCCGAGCGCTGTGCGCCGGTCGTCCAGGCCCTGAAGAGCGGAGCCGAAGAGGTGACACCCTGGCCCCAGCCCGAGACGGTCGCCCCGGGTCTCCTGGTCCCCTCGCCGTTCAGTTCCCGGGCGATCCTGGGGGCCGTCCGGGCATCGGGCGGGGGCGGGATCACCGTCCCCGACGCCGAGATTCTCCGGGCCCAGGCTGAACTCCGCCACCGGCAAGGCGTTTCGGTCTGTCCCGAGGGAGCGGCCACCTGGGCCGCGCTCCCGCGGCTGCTCGCCGAGGGGCGGCTCGGGTCCCACGAGACCGTGCTCCTCTACAACACCGGCTCTGGCCTCCTCTACGGACGGGAGTGAGCCGCCGCTCGTCGTCGAAGCCTCGCGGAGGCGACTTTCCCGGGAGCCGCCCGGGGGTCGGAGGTCAGGTCCCGGCTGCCTGGATCGAACAGGCGACCTGAGGATCTCCACGGGGGCCGCCGGATCCTCCGGCAGTCTCGCCTACAGTCCCCCGCTCTGCCACTGAGCTAAGCCGGGATGCTCCGACCAACCTCGGGCATGGTATAAACTTGCCGTTCATCCCGCCCGGCCGTGAAGATCCTGGAACACCGCCGCCACAGCCGGCGGGATCCGGGGGGCAGCCATCTGAACCGGGAGGGCGTCGCCTTGGCCCAGCGGGTGGGCCGGGATCTGGCCCCGTTCGACCGGGTCGTGACCTCCCCGAAGCCCCGGGCCATCGAAACGGCGGTCGCGTTCGGCTGTGCGGTCGATGAGGTCGAGGAGGAACTGGCGGGCCTGCCGGACGATATCGACCACTGGCTTGACGGCGCCGGGAGCTTTGCCGAGTTCGCGATCGCGGGCCGCCGGCATCCCGAGGTCCGCCGATTCATGGAGCGGCAGGCGGAGCTCTGGGCCCAAGAGCTCGATCGGGTACCCGACCGGGGACGGCTCCTCCTCGTCTCCCACGGGGGTTTGATCGAACTCGGCACCCTGGGCGCCCTGCCGCTGCCCGCGGCCGGATTCGGGCCGGCGCTCGGGCTGGTGGAAGGCGTACGGCTCTACTGGGACGGCCGCTTCGTCGGCGGCGAGGTGGTGCGGGTGGCCCCCGGCATACCCTCCTCGACCACCGTCCGAAGGCGGGCGGCGACCTCGGCGGGGGTCCCGTCGGCCCGGACCGGCCGTAGGAGCCCCCGTTCCCGGTAGAACGCCTCGAGCGGGGCGGTCTCCTGCCGGTAGACTTCGAGCCGCGTCCGGATCGCCTCCGGGCGATCGTCGGGCCGGTGGTCGAGCGGCGCCTGGTCCCGGTCGCACAGGAGATCCTGCTTCGGGGGCTGGCTCGTGAGGTTGTAGACCGCGGCGCAGACCGGACAGACCCGCCGGTCGCTGAGCCGTTGGACCAGGATCGTCGGATCGATCTCGAAGGCCACGACCCGGTCCACGGGGGTGACCGCCTCCAGCGCTTCGGCCTGGGCGCGGTTCCGGGGGAACCCATCGAGCAGGAAGCCCCGGGCCGCCTCGGGGGCGGCGAGCCGCTCCCGGAGGAGCCGCAGGACCAGATCGTCCGGGACCAGCCGGCCCGCCCGCATGTAGCCTTCCGCCTCCTGCCCGAGCGGGCTCCGCGCCCGGACGGCGGTCCTCAGGAGGTCGCCGGTCGAGAGATGGGGGATGCCCAGCTCCTTCGCCAACGTGGCGGCCTGGGTTCCCTTGCCGGCGCCGGGCGGACCGAGGAAGACGATCCGATGCATGCTCGGGCCGACTCCCGCCGGACGTAAAGGGTTGCGGCCCGGCCGCGCCCCGGACTACGGCTCGACCCGGCTGCCGTCGAACGGCCGCCCGCGGATGGCCCGCTCCAGGTTGTCCAGGTCGCGGCCCGAAACGACCGCGAGGGGGATCCGGGCCCGGGCCAGCGCTTCGGCGCCGGTCCGGTCGAACAGGAACTCCTGGCCGGCGGCTCCGCTCGATTCCCGATGGACCATCCCGCGGAACTCCGCCCAGCTCATCCGTTCGATCCGACGGGCCCGGGGATGACTCCGGGGATCCTCGGTGAAGATCCCCGCGACGTTGGTCGCGTTGACCACCCGGGCCGCGCGCAGGCGGACCGCCAGCAACGCGGCGACGCCGTCGGTCGTATGCCCCGGCTCGGTCCCGCCGAGGACGACCGGAGATCCCCGATGGATCTCGTGGACGGCGTCCGCGATGGTCGTCGGCGGCCGGTGGGGGGCCGGCGGTCCGATCCGGGCCGCCAGGATCCGGGCGTGCAGCCGGGTCACGTCGATGCCGATCTCATCGAGCTCGAATTCGGTGAGCCCCAGGGCCCGCCCGAGACGGATGTACTCACGGGCGGTCCGGCCGCCGCCGGTGGTGACGGCGAGCGGGAACGCCCGGCCGAGGCGGCGCAGCCGCTCGGCCAGCCGGTCAAAGTACGGTCCGTCCCCCTCGCCGGTCACGAGCACCGACCCCCCGATGGAGACGACGACCGGGGCGCGGGGAACGGGCATGCGATCGGTCACCGGAGGGCCGGGTTCGGATAGGGTTGTCGGGTTCCCCCGGGGCCCGGGGGATCCGGGGGGCGTTCCTGCCGGGGAGCGGGGGGATCGCCCGCACCCTCCATAGGTCGCCGGGGTCGCCCGACGGCCGCCCTGGACCCATCGCAACGGCTTTTCGGTCCGGCGGCCTCTCTTGGTCGAGGGGACCCATGATGGAGTTGGGCTGGCATCGGGAAAGTCCGTTCGACGAGTCGACGACCCTGGAGAGGCTCACCCAGGCCCTCCAGGCGAGGGGGTTCGGGATCCTGGCAACGCTGCGGGTCCACGAGATCCTGAAGGAGAAGACCGGGACCGACATCCCGCCGCTCATCATCCTCGATGTCTGTGCGCCCCGGTTCGCGCTCCGGGCCCTGACGGTCGACCGCGGCAGCGCGCTCGTGCTCCCGTGCAAGATCGTCGTCGGCCGGGAACAGGGGCCGCTCCGGGTGACCCTGCAGCGGCCGACCGTGGTGATCGACCGGCTCTACCCCGCGCCGGCGCTGGAGGCGCTGGGCCGGGAGGTCGAGCAGGAGCTGGTGGCCGCGATCGAGGCCGCCACGGCCCGAACCCCCGGAGCCGTCCGGGCAGGCTAATCTGCCCCCCGGTCTCCCACCGTCCGATGGACGATCCCCGGAGCCTCGCCAAGCGGGCCGCGGCGGCCCGCGCGGTCGAGGAGCTCGCCCCGGGCCTCCGGATCGCGCTCGGCACCGGCTCGACGGCGGCCGAGCTCCTTCGGGCGATCGCCGGGCGGTTCGGCCGGCCGGCGCCGTTCGACTGTGTGGCGAGCTCCCGGGCGACCGAGGAGCTGGCCCAAAGCCTCGGCCTTCCCATCCGCCCCCTGAAGCCGGAGGACCGGTTCGACCTGATGCTCGACGGCGCCGACGAGGTGACCCCCTCCCTCGACCTCACCAAGGGCGGGGGCGGCGCGCTCTTCCGGGAGAAGTTCCTCGCCCGGCTGAGCCGCCGGGTGGTGATCCTGGTGGACGACTCGAAGCTGGTCCGCCACCTCGGGGACTCCCATGCCATCCCGGTCGAGGTGGTCCCGTTCGCCCGACCGGTCCTCGCCCACCGGTGGGCCGAGGACGGCTGGACGGTCACCTGGAGATCGGACGCGGAGGGTCGGCCGTTCGTGACCGACAACGGCAACGAGATCCTGGACCTCCGCCCCCCCCGGGGCCTCGAGGACCCGGCGGAGGTCGACCAGCGCCTGGGGCGGATCGAGGGGGTCGTCGAGACCGGCCTCTTTTGCGGCATGGCCGACCGGGTCGTCATCGGCCACCCGGACGGGACGACCGACGAGCTGAGGCGGCCCGACCGCTGAGCCTCCCGGGGCGTCGGCCTTATCCGCCCGAACGTCTCGCCCCGAGCGATCGGTCGGAGGACCAACGATGCAGGGAAAGTACATCCGCACGCGCCTGGACGATGGGGTCGGCTACATCGAGATCGGCAAGCCGAAGGCCAACACCTACGACCTCGACATGATGCACGAGCTCGACCAGGCGGTCGAGGAGATGCGGTTCAACGACGAGGCGAAGGTGATCGTGCTGACCAGCACCATTCCCGGCTTCTTCAGCGCCGGCGCCGACATCGAGATGCTCAAGCGCAGCCAGCCGGACTTCAAGGCGATGTTCTGCCTGCACTGCCAGGAGACCCTCGACAAGTTCGCGGCGACCCCGAAGGTGGTCATCGCCGCGCTGCCCGGCCACTGCGTCGGCGGCGGCCTCGAGATCGCCCTCGCCTGCGATCTCCGCATGATGGCCAAGGACTCCGGCAAGATCGGGCTCCCCGAGGTCACCCTGGGGGTGCTCCCGGGAACGGGGGGGACCCAGCGGCTGCCGAGGCTCATCGGGACCTCCCGGGCGCTCGAGCTCATGATCACCGGCCGGCTCCTGACCCCCGAGGAGGCGCTCCAGATCGGGCTCGTGAACTACGTCTACCCGAAGGAGAGCTTCGCCGCCGACGTCCAGGCGTACGCCCGGGCGCTCGCCCACGGCCCGTCCCGCGCCGTGAGCCTCATCAAGCGGGCGGTCCTGGAAGGGATCGAGATGCCGCTCACCGCCGGCCTCGCCCTCGAGCGGGAGCTCCAGAACCGGCTCTTCATCACCGAGGACGCCAAGGAAGGCATCGGCGCCTTCGTCGAGAAGCGGAAGCCCACCTTTAAGGGGCGCTGAGTCCTTCGACGGTCCGAGGGAGTCCCATGAGCAACCCTGCCCCCGCATCCTCGGCTCCGGCCGGCGCCCCGGTGTCGCAGGCGATCAAGGACGGAGGCGCCATCGAACCGGTCCGCGAGATCCTCTGGGGCACCAGCGCCGGCGCCCGCAAGTACGAGACCGCCGAGGAGCTGCCCGACGACATGGCGAAGCTGATCGTCCGGCTCATGACGGTCCAGGCCGACACGGAGTTCGCCTCCATCCAGCAGCACCGGCCCTGGCTCGACCGGGCCCCGACGCTCGAGGACCGGTGGATCGAGTCCCGGATCGTGGCCGACGAGGCCCGCCACGGCCTGCAGGCCTGCCGGATCCTCCGGGACTTCGGCGAGCCCGGTCAGCGGCTGATCGACGAGCTGCTCACCAAGCGCGAGGGGGAGCACAAGCTCGATGCCTTCAACCTGCCGTTCGACCGCTGGAGCGATGTCGGGGCCTTCACCTGCTTCGTCGACCGGGTCGGCGTCTACCAGCTGCGGGCCTTCCAGGAGTGCGCGTACGGTCCGCTCGCCCGCGCGATGCCGCTCATGCTGAGCGAGGAGCAGCTCCACCTCAACTTCGGCTACAACGTGCTGCGCCGGATGGCCCAGCACGGCGCCGCCTACGCCGGCTCCAAGGAGGAGGCGCAGGCGGCGATCCTCAAGTGGTATCCCCGGGCCCTCGACATGTTCGGCCACTCCAACTCGGAGACCAGCCGCAAGGCGATCAACTTCGGCCTCAAGCGGTGGACCAACGAGGAGGCCCGCGAGCGGTACATCCGCGAGGTGACGCCGCTCGTCGCGGCGATGGGGCTCGAGCTACCGCCCCCAGAGTTTGACCGTCGGGTCCTTTGAACCGGCCGGCCGGATCCAACGGACGCCCGGGCCCGGGCGCAGGATCCGGGTCTCACGGACCCCGGGGAGCGCCCCGAGCCGCCGGGCGAGCGCCGGCGCATGGGGCGCGGTCGTGAAGACGTGCACATGCGCCCCGGCGTCGTGGGTGTAGGCCGCCACCGGACGGCCCTCGTCCCGGTTGATCGACCGGACCTCGTCGAGGATCGCCCGGGAGGCGGCGGTCAGGTAGTCGAGCGGAGGGTCGGTCGTCTCGCAGACCTCCCGGAAGCTGTCGCACTCCTCCATGATGAGGGGAAATAGGCTCCCCGCGTCGCGGCGGTCGATCGCCGATCGCATCCGCATGAGCCGTCGGCGCAGCTGGTTCTGGCGCCGCTCGAACACCGGGCTCGTCGCGACCGACCGTTGCATCGCCTCCTGGGAGCGGACCGACTTGACCGGCGCCGCGTCGACCAGGCAGGCGATGTCCCGGAACTCGGGCCAGTGTTCGGGGCCCCGGAACGGGACGGCGTAGGAGTCGGTCCCGTCCCATCGGTGGCCGGCCCGCCAGAGGACGAAGCCCCCGTAGATCGACCGGGCCGCGCTCCCCGATCCCCGACGCGCGTAGCGGGAGAGGTTCCGGGGCCCCCAGTGCAGCCCGAGGGCCCCCATCGCCGCGCCGGCGAGGGCGGCAAAGCCGCTCGCGCTCGAGGCCATCCCGCTCGCGGTCGGGAAGTTGTTCCGGCTGACCACCTCGGCGTGCCACGGCCGCCGGATCCGTTCCCGGAAGAGGTCGAGGAACCGGCTCACGTCCTCCCGGGGGCCCCCGTCGACCGGGGTCCCGTTGAGCTCGAGGGTGTCGGCCGGCAGATCGGGATCGAAGGCGACCCGGGTCCGGGTGGCGAGGCCGTCCAGGGTGAGGGAGAGGGAGGAGTTGTACGGGACGTTGTACTCGGGGATCCGCTGGCCCCAGTACTTGACCAGGGCGATGTTCGGCGACGCCTCACAGGTGGCCGAGTATCTGCCCGGTGCGAGCACCCAGGAACCTCGCGTCGGGCTAGGGAGGAGAGTACTTATCCCCGCGGCCCCCAACCCCTTTGATGCCGAGAGCGCCCCCGACCCCGTCCGATCCGCGGCCGACCTCGCCCCCCCGGGACCTCTCGCTCGCCGCGGGCCTCAAGGGGTTCCACCAAGAGGTGGGGTTCCATATCGACCCGGAGCAGAGCGGGCCGGGCTTCTGCACCGTCACCGGGGTCGTCGAGGCGCGCCACCTCAACATCAACGGGGTCGTGCACGGGGGGGTCTACGCCACGATCCTCGACACGGCGATGGGCGGCGCGGTGATCACGCAGCTCGGCGAGCCCGAGACGACCGCCACCACCTCGCTGTACGTCGAGTTCCTCCGGTCGGCCCGGGAGGGGGCGACGCTGACCGCCCGGGGGGAGGTCCTCCGCCGGGGACGGCACCTCGCCTTCGTCGAGGGGGAACTGCGGGACGGCCAGGGCGTCCGTCTGAGCCAGGGGCACGGGACCTGGTACATCTGGTCCCGAGAGGAACCTCCGCGCTCCCGGAGCCGGGTCCCGGCCGACCGGCGTCGCTAGGCCGATCCCTTCGGCGCCCCGACGCCGAGCCGGGCGCGCAGCCGCTCGGCCGCCTCCAACAGGGCAAATCCGTTGCGCCGACCCCGCTCGCCTTCCGGCACCGGGTGCTCGGCGAAGAAGCGGCGGACCTCCTCGGGGTAGTCGAGGCCGACCACCGGGATGGCCCCCTCGAGGAGGTCGCCGAGCATCGACGTCCCCTTGAGCCGGCTCTCGAGCTCGGGAAGGTGCTGCTTCAGCCAGGCCCAGGCGACCGGGCGGCCGGCGGGGTTCGCGAGGGCGGTCAGGATCACGATGTAGAAGTGGCCCAGGTTGATCTCCCCGGCGAGGCCCATCTCCAGCGTCCGCTCGACGAGCGACGGCTCCCGGTTCCACGCGAGGCCCAACTCGAGCTTGAACGCCTCGCTCTCCGAGGGGCCGGCGGCGAGCGCCCGACGCAGCTCTTCGAAGGCGACGGCGCCCTCGGTCGCCGACCGGGCCGCCGCGACGGCCCCCCGGACGTTGGGATCGAGGGTCGACCAGCGGACGAACTCCCCGGAGAGCTCCCGGGCGAAGGCGGGATCGGCCCGGACCCGCGCCCGGACGATCGACTCCCGGAGCGAGCCGGCCGAGGAGTCCTCCCCCGGCCGGGCCGCGAGGCCGACCCGGTCGAACTGGGCCGCGAGGAAGCGGCGCGCGAGTTCGCTGACCGAGGGGACCCGACCGGCCCAGACGACCAGCGTGTCGAGCCGCTGGGCATAGTCCGAGACCGCGGGAAAATCGGTGCCGTGGCGGAGGAGATCCCCCACCCGGGCGAAGGTCGCGAAGTCGACGTCCCCCGAGAGCAGGAACGCCCAGAGGTCCTCGACGAGGCTCCATCGGTCGGCCGGGCTCCGACGCTCGAAGGTCGCAAGCAGCCGCTCGTAGAGCGCGGGATCGTAGAGCGAGTGGTAGAAGCCGAGGGCGTCGGGGTTGAGGTGCACCGTCGCCCCGGCCTTCACGGGGACGACCGTCTCCCGGGTCTCGAAGAGCACCCGCTTGGGGACCCCGTCGATCTCGATCACCATCGGGATCGGCCAGATTTCGTCGCTGGGGGTCGGGGCGTAGCTGAACCGCTGCTGCTGCAGCTCGAGCCCCCGATCGGTCAGCCGCGCCCGGACGACCGGGTGGCCGGGCCGCTCGATCCACGGGCGGAGGATCCGGGCGACCGGTTCGCCCGAGGCGCGGTCGAGCGCCTCCCAAAGGTCGGCGCTGCGCGCGTTGCCCCAGGCGTGCCGGTGGAGGTAGTCGGTGACCCCGGCCTCGAACCGTTCGCTCCCGAGGTACCCCTCGATCATCCGCAGGACCGAGGCGCCCTTGCCGTAGCTCAGCCGGTCGATCGCCTGGTTGACCTCCCGGGTGTCCCCGACCTCCACCACGATCGGATGGGTCGTGGGCAGCGAGTCGAGCAGGAACCCCCAGCGGGTCCAGATGCTGAGGAAGTCCTCGACGCTCTTGAGCTCGGGATACCGGCGCTCCACCACCTTGTGCTCGACAAAGGTGGCGAAGCTCTCGTTGAGCCAGATGTCGGTCCACCAGGAGGGGGTCACGAGGTTGCCGAACCATTGGTGGGCGATCTCGTGGACGATCGTCGCGACGGTGTAGCGCATCTCGCCCGCCGGGGTGGTCGGCGCGATCAGCAGCTGCATGTCCCGGAAGGTGATGGCCCCCCAGTTCTCCATCGCCCCGAAGGGAAACTCCGGCACCGCGATGAGGTCGAGCTTCGGCAGCGGGTAGGGGATCCGGTAGTACCGCTCCAGTTCCTCGAGCCCGTCCCGGGCGACCTCGAGGGCCCGGTGGCCCTCGGCGCTCCGGCCCGCGGGAGCCAGGATCGAGAGACTGACCTTGCCGGGCGGGGCGTTCAACCGCTCGAACGGCCCGACCCCCAGGTAGAAGAGGTAGGTCGCCATCGGGGGGGTCACGGCGAAGTTCCACCGCCGGCGCGACCCTTCGGCCTGCGAGGACTCGACCGGGGTGTTGAAGATGACCTCCGGCCCCGCCTCGGCGGTCGCGGAGAACCGGAACTTGGCCTTGACGTCCGGCCGGTCGATGCAGGGAAAGATCTGGCGGGCCCCGGTCGGCTCGCACTGGGTGGTCAGGATGTGGGTCTCCCCGAACCGGGACCGGTAGAGCCCCATGAGGCCGTGCTCGACGACCCGACCCGAGAAGCCGACGTGGATCCGGGCCCGGCCCGACACGGGGGCGGGGAGCCGGAGGATCCCCCGGGCGGCATCGATCTCGGGCGCCACCGACCGGCCCCCGACCGAGGCGTGCTGGATCGTGAGCCCTTCGCTGTCCAGGTCGACGCTCGGAGCGGTCCCTTCGACGTCGAACTCGATCGTCCCCGTCCAGCTTCCCTTCGCGTAGTCGACGTCCAGATGAAGTCGGTACTCGTCGGTCTTCAGCAGAAGGGCCGGGGCGGTCATCGACCCCGGAGGGGGATATTTCGGATGAAGGTTGCGCCTACCGTGGGGACCGGATCCTCGGGGTGGGGCCCCCCCACCCTCCCGTCGCTCGGGGCTGGGGCGCCGCACCGGGGTTGGGCGCCGCCCGGGCCCGCCGGGTGACCAAGGTTAAATATCGGAGGGCTCGTCCCACCATTGGCTGACGGCCAAAGCGGTGGGGAAACACCCGGTCCCATTCCGAACCCGGAAGTTAAGCCCACTGGCGTTCCGCGCGGTACTGAAGTGCGCGAGCCTACGGGAACCGCGGAAAGCTGTCAGCCTCACTTTCGATGAGGCGGACCTCGCGGCGTCAGGCTCCGGGGGGCGGTGGCGTTGAGCGGGGGCGCCGTGAGCCGGGCGGGACTCCAGGGCGACCGGCGGATCACCGTCGGGGCCGGCCTCGGGGTCGCCGCGGGGGTCCTCCTGGGGGTTCTGCCCTCGCTCCTCTTCACGGTCCTCTACTCGGGCAGTACCGGCGCGTTGCCGCTCGGCGCCTCGCTCTTCCAGACGACCGGCCTTCTGCTCATGGCCGGCGCCCTCCTGTTCCTCCTCTCCTTCTCCTTCTACCGTTGGGGGTTCTCCCGGTGGCGCCACCAGGACGCCCGGTTCGACGGGCCGGTCGCCCTCTGCCTGGTGGGCTCGATCGGGGCCTTGGCGGTCGTGGCGGCGGGCATCGCCATCTACAGTTCCCCCTCCGCCATTGAACACTGCCTCCACGGCCGCCCGAGCGAGTGGAGCACCTGCCTCTTCGGGCTTTCCCCCTACGCCGCGCTGGCGACGACCGTCGGGATCGTCGGCGGCGCGCTCGGGGGGATCGGACTCGTGGCGGGATTCGGGCTCGTCGCCCGCAAGGTCCGCTCGGCGGCGCTCGCCGCCGGGGCCGGGGTCTACGGCCTCCTGTGGATCCTCGGGGCGGCCTCCCTGCTCGGGCCGGTGTTCGGCTCCGCCGCCCTCCGCCCGCTGCTCATCACCCTCCCGTGGGTGGCCGTCCTCGCCCCTCTCCTTGTGCTCGCCGGCGCCTCCCGGGCGCTGATCGTCCCGTCCCGGTCGTAACCGTCCCCTCCGCGTCGGGAAACCCTATCTCCCGAGGCGACGTGGCCGGCCGATGTTCCTCGGGGCCCACATCGGGATCGCCGACGGGTGGCCCGAGGCGGTCGCCCAGGCGCGGGAGATCGGGTGCGACGCGATGCAGGTCTTCTCGAAAAGTCCCCGGAGCTGGAAGGGCCCGGCGATCCCGCCCGAGACGGCCGAGGCGTTCCGTCAGGCCGTCGCCCGGCAGGGGCTTCGCCGGGTCCTGGTCCACCACGGCTACCTCGCCAACCTCGCCCATCCGAGGCCCGACGCCCTCCGGCAGTCCCGCGCCGCGCTCGAGGATGAGCTCGCCCGGGCCGAACTGCTGGGGGCCGACGGGCTCGTCCTGCATCCGGGGGCCCACCTGGGCTCCGGGCCGGAGGCGGGGATCTCGACCGTCGTCGCGAGCCTCAATGCCGCCTTCGAACGGGTCCCGGGGAAGGTCCCCGTCCTCCTCGAAAACGCCGCCGGGCAGGGCACGACCTTGGGCCGGAGCTTCGACGAGCTCGCCCGGATGCTGCGCGGGGTCCGGGAGAGCCGCCGGATCGGGATCTGCATCGACACCTGCCATCTGTTCGCGAGCGGGCTCGACTTCCGTAGCCCCGAGACCTACGCCGAGCGGATCGACGAGATCGCGGGATCGATCGGGCTCGGATCGGTCCGGGCGTTCCACCTCAATGACGCGCGGGCCCCCTTGGGCTCCCACCTCGACCGGCACGCGAACATCGGCTCCGGGGAGATCGGCGTCGACGGGTTCGCGGGCTGGCTTTGCGACCCCCGCTGGGCTGAGACGCCCGGCGTCCTCGAAACCCCGCTCGACGACCGGGGCTACGCGCTCTATGCGGAGGATCTCGCTCGCCTCCGCAGCCTTCTCCCGGGGCCGACCCCGGCCGCCCGGCCAAGTCGCCGGGGCTCCTCAAGCTCAAATAAGCGGTCCCGGTCGGAGCGGGACTGATGGACGCCGCGGCCTCTCCGACGGAACTCCGGACGCTCGAACGGGCGGCCCGGGAGGTCCGCCGGGCGATCCTCGAGATGCTGACGATCTCAGGGAGCGGCCACTCGGGGGGGTCGTTGTCGGTCACCGATCTCGTGACCGCGCTCCTCTTCCGGGATCTCCGCTACGATCCCCACAACCCCGCCTGGGCGGATCGGGACCGACTCGTCCTCTCGAAGGGGCATGCCGCGCCCGCGTTCTACGCCGCCCTGGCGGTCCGCGGCTGGATCCCGCGCGAGGAACTCGCGACCCTGCGGCGGCTCGGGAGCCGGCTCCAGGGGCATGTCGACCGGGAGAAGCTGCCGTTCGTCGAAGCGTCGACCGGCTGCCTGGGCCAGGGGATCGGCATGGCGGTCGGGATGGCCCTCGACGGGCGGCTGCGGGGGGCGAACCATCAGGTCTACGCCATCCTGGGCGACGGGGAATGCCAGGCCGGGCCGACCTGGGAGGCGCTCATGGCCGGGGGCCACTTCAAGCTCGACCGGCTGACGGTGATCATCGACCGCAACGGCCTCGAGACCGACGGGGCCACCGAGGCGATCCTCGGGATCGAGCCGCTCGCGGAGAAGCTCGCCGCCTTCCGCTACCAGGTGCTCGAGATCGACGGGCACAACCTGGGCGAGATCCTCGACGCCTACGCCCGCGCCCGGGCCACCCGGGACCGACCCACCGCGATCGTCGCCCGCACCGTCAAGGGCAAGGGGGTCTCCTTCATGGAGCACCAGCACGCCTGGCACGGCAAGGCCCCGAGCCGGGAGGAGGCCCAACGGGCGCTGGCCGAGCTCCCGCCGCTCCCCGGCGAGGAGGGCCGCGCATGAGCGCCCCGGCCCCGCCGCGCTCCGAGAGCCTGCGCGACGCCTACGGCCAGACCCTGGTCGAACTCGGAGCGAGCGACCCCGAGATGGTGGTGTTCGACGCGGACCTCTCGGGATCGACCCGGACCGTCCTCTTCGGGAAGAAGTACCCGGAGCGGTTCTTCAATGTCGGCGTGATGGAGCCGACGATGATGACGATGGCCGCCGGCCTCGCGCTCTCCGGCCGGACCGTCTTCGCGAGCACCTTCGCGGTCTTTGCCGCGGGCCAGGCCTACAACCAGGTCCGGCAGTCGATCTGCTACAACCGGGCGAATGTGAAGATCGTCGCCACCCACGGGGGGCTCACCGTCGGGGGCGACGGCGGCACCCACCAGATGGTCGAGGACATCGGCCTCATGCGGGGGCTGCCGAGGATGACCGTCGTCGTGCCGGCGGACGCGCCCACGACCCGGACGGCGACCCGGGTGCTCCACGATACCCGCGGTCCGGCCTACCTCCGGCTTCCGCGCGAGAACCTCCCGGTCGTCACGGACGGGGAGTTCCGGCTGGGCCGGGCCCCGGAACTCGCCGCCGGTAGCGATCTCACGATCGCGGCGGTCGGGGTGATGGTCGCCCGGGCCCTCGAGGTCGCCCGCCGGCTCGGCGAGGGCGGGATCTCGGTCCGGGTCCTCGACCTGGCCTCCGTGAAGCCGTTCGACGAGCCCGCGATCCTCCGGGCCGCCCGGGAGACCGGGGCGATCCTGGTCCTTGAGGAGCACTCGGTACTGACCGGCGTGGGCGCCCTGGTCGCCTCGGTGACCGCCGAGCAGTACCCGGTCCCCGTCCGGAGGGTCGGCGTGGCCGACCTGTTCGGCGAGAGCGGGGAGCCCTGGGCCCTCCTCGACCGGTACGGACTTTCCGTCGAGCGCATCGGCGATGAGGCCTGGGAGCTCCTCAAGCTCCGCGGAAAGGTTCAGTAGGGCGGAGGGATGGACGGGTACCGATGAAGCTGTTCCTCGACACGGCGAGCGTGACCGAGATCCGAACGATGTGGAACGTCGGCATCCTCGACGGCGTGACGACCAACCCCACCCTGGTCGCGAAGGAGGGCCGGAAGTTCGAGGAGGTCCTCCGGGAGATCTGTGCCCTCGGCGTGCCGTCGGTCTCGGCCGAGGTCGTCGCCACCGACACGGCGGGGATGGTCGCCGAAGGCCGGCGGCTGCGGGAGATCCACCCGTCGATCTACGTCAAGGTGCCGATGACATCGGCCGGCCTGGCGGCGACCCGGACCCTGGCGGGCGAGGGGACCCGGGTCAACATGACCCTGGTCTTTTCGGCCAACCAGGCGCTGCTCGCCGCCAAGGTGGGGGCCGCCTACGTGAGCCCGTTCATCGGCCGGCTCGACGACCAGAGCCAGGACGGGATGGACCTGATCCGGGACATCGTGACGATCTACCGCAACTACCGCTACCCGACGCAGGTCCTGGTCGCCAGCGTCCGGCACCCGGTCCATGTGCTGGAGGCCGCCAAGCTCGGCGCCGACATCGCCACGATGCCGTTCGGGGTCATGGAGAAGCTGGTCCAGCACCCGCTCACCGACCTCGGCCTGGCCCGGTTCCTGAAGGACTGGGAGAAGGTCCCGAAGGCGTAGCTCCGGCCCCTCGACCTCCGGGTTATATCGTCCGCTGGGGGTGGCCGGCCGATGCCGGAGAGTCCGCTCTTGGAACGGTACCTGAGGCTCACCCGGGAGGCGCTCGAGCGGGTCCGCCCGGGGACGCCGACCCGGTCGTTCCTGGCGGGCGCCGGCGACGATTTCCTCTCCATGGCCCGCGCGTACCTGGCCGATGCCGAGCACTTTGAACGGTCGGGCGACCGGGACCGGGCCCTGGCCGCGGTCAGCTACGCCCACGGATGGCTCGACGCCGGCGTGCGGCTCGGGATCCTCGACGGAGGAGGGGACGATGCGCGGTTCACGCTCTACCGCTAGCGGGCGGCCGCGCGGGCTCGCCCCGCGCGACATCGCGGCGATCGAGCGGCACCTCAGCCGGCGCGAGGCCCGGCGGGAACAGCTCTACGAACGGGCGCGGGCGTTGAGGCGCCGCGCCCAGCACCGGATGATCGAACTCCAGACCGCGACCGGTCCGGTGCGACCGGACCCGGAGCTCGCCGACGCGCTCCGCGGCCTCGCCGGCTACCTCCGCTCCCCCGCGGCGGTCGAAGCCGCCCTCGCGCGGGACGCCCTCCAGGAAGGGACCGAGGCGCTGCTGCTCGAGGCGATCGTCCGGGGCGACCCGATCCCCGGACCGGCCCGGCTCGGGGTCGACCCGGAGGAGTACCTTTTGGGCCTCGGCGACGTGATCGGGGAGATCCGCCGGCTCGCCCTGACCGCGCTCGCGAAAGGCGATTGGGATCGGGCCGACGCCCAACTCGCGCTCATGGAACGGCTCTACCTCGACCTCATGCGGTTCGACACGACCCGGGCGATCGTCCAGTTGAAACCCAAGCAGGATACGGCCCGGGCGCTGCTCGAGCGCACCCGGGGGGATGTCGTCCTGGCCCGTGTCTTCGGCCGGGCCACGCCCCCGGCCGGGAGGGGCCGATGAGCGAGCGGGTCCGCCGGACGGTCGGGGTCATCGGCGGCTCGGGCGTGAGCAGCCTCTTCGAAGGCCGGCCCACCCGCGCCCACCGGGTGACGACGCCCTACGGGGCCCCGTCCGCCCCCATCGAGGAGGGGGAGGTGGGGGGCACCCGGGTCCTCTTCCTCCCCCGGCACGGCGTCGGCCACACGATCCCCCCGCACCGGGTGAACTACCGGGCGAACATCGATGCCCTGGTCGCCCTCGGCGCGGAGGCGATCGTCACGGTGAGCTCGGTGGGATCGCTCCGCGAGGAGCTGCCTCCGGGGACGCTGGTGCTCCCGGACCAGTTCGTCGACTTCACCAAGCAGCGGCCGACCACCTTCTTCGACGGCGGGCGGGTCTACCACGTCTCCCTCGCCGACCCGTTCTGCCCCGACCTCCTGGCGCGCGCGGTCGACGTCGGCCGGGCCCAGGGCGTCGAGTTCGCCACCGGGCGGACGTACGTCTGCGTCGAGGGCCCGAGGTTCTCGACCCGGGCCGAGTCCCGGTTCTTCCGGGGGATCGCCGACGTGATCGGGATGACCCTGGTGCCCGAGGTCACCCTCGCCCGGGAGCGGGCGGTCTGCTACCTCTGCGTCGCGATGGTCACCGATTTCGACGTCTGGGCGGACCGGCCGGTCGAGGTCAACGAGATCCTTGAGCAGATGCACCGCAACGTCACGAAAATGCACGGCATCCTGGCCGACCTTCTCCCGAGGATCTCCCGGAGCCCGACCGCCTGCCCCTGCGCCGAAGCGCTCGATGTCGCCGGGGTCTGACGGGACCCCGCTCCGCCCCAGGGCTACGCCGCCGGGCCGCGCCGGACGGTGATCGGGATCAGGTCGGCCGCGAACTCGAGTTCGGCGATCTCCACGGGGTCGACCAAGGTCGGCGGGGCATCGATCAGGATCGGCGCCCCGAGCGAAATCTGAAGCGCCCGGGCCCCCAGGATGCGGGCCCGTTCGAACCGGGTGTACCGGACCTCGGCGGAGGCGGCCTTCGATTGCGGGTTCATGGGGCCTTCCAGCGAGGCCGTAGGGGCAACGGCCATCAAGGCCGCTCCCACCCGGGGCATGCTATTTACCCTTTGCTGCCGCGGAGAGCTTGTCGGGAGGCCACCGATTCGTTCACCCAGAAGGATCGGAGGTCGGCCGGGTTCCGAACACGGGAAGGACGGGGTGCCGGGAGCCGCTCTCGGCACCCCGGGTCATGACCGGCCCCTCCGGAGTGCGGCCCCCAGTACCTCTTTCCCTCACGGCGGCGGCAATGGACTAAATAATCCCCGGCGATCCGCCTCCGTGACCGATCAAGGGGCTCGCCGGCCGGCCCCGAAGAGGGGCGAGAGCACTCCGTGGATCCGACGCATCTAGTCAACAACCTCTGGGTCCTTCTGGCCGGGCTTCTGGTCTTCCTGATGACCATCGCCGTCGGGTTCCTTGAGGTCGGCGAGCTGGGGGAGTCGTTCCACCAGAGCCTCTTGAAGACGATGCTCATCACGGGCATCGCCCTCGTCGTCATGGGCATCGTCGGGTTCAACATCGCCTTCGCCCCCACCTGGTACGGTGTGATCGGGAACCCGGGGTTCGCCCCGGGGCTGTTCCTGGGGGGACTGTCCGAAGGTTCGGTGACGTCGGTCTGGTGGTCGGTCTCGGGTCCCGGCGGGCCCGGCCTCGCCACCGGGACCTACTTCCTCTTCGAGACCGCGTTCGCTGCGGTGACGCTTGCGCTCGTGGGCGTCGTCTTCCTCCGGAAGGTGAAGCTCGGCGTCGTGGCCGCGTTCGCGGTGGTCTACTTCGTCCTCATCTGGAACCTCCCGGCGGCCTGGATCTGGAACCCGGGTGGCTGGCTGGCGCAGATGGGCATGGTCGACTTCGCGGGAGGGTTGGTCGTGCACGGCGCCGCGGGAGCGGCCGGCCTCGGGGTGATGCTCCAGATCTGGCTCGAGGAGAAGGCCCAAGGCGCGCACGAGGCCCGCGCGGTTCCCATCCGGATGAGCCCCGCCTGGTTCACCCTGGGCATCCTGCTCCTGTGGATCGGATGGTTCGGGTTCAATCCGGGCAGCGTCCTTCGGTTCAACGATGAGGCGATCGTGGTCGTCCTGACCACTTTCCTCGCGGCCGGCGCAGCGATGGTTTCGCTGCTCGCGACGGTCTACCTCCTGCAGCGTAAGCCGATCGAGCTGCTCACGTGCGGCAACGGCATCCTGATGGGCCTGATCGTCATCACGCCCCTCGCCGGCTTTGTGAGCCCCGCGAGCGCGATCGTACTCGGTGCGCTCTCCGGCCCGCTCTTCCTGGCCGGGGAACGCCTGTTCGCCCGGTGGACATGGTACACGGACCCGATCGGCCTCCTGCCGGGTCACCTCCTCGGGGGCCTCTTCGGAGTCAGCATGATCGCATTCTTCGCCCAGACGGGGTTCGCGGCCGGTTCGGGGTTTCCCTCGCTCCCGAACGGGATCCTGTTCGGCGGGGGCGTGCCAGCCCTTCACCAACTGGGGATCGAAGAGTTCGGAATCCTGGTGGTACTGATCGTCGTGTTCAGCCTGTCCTTCGTGACGTGCGCGCTGCTCTCGCGCGCCTTCGGCGGGATCCTCACAACGCCCTCCGCCGCTGACCCCCGGTAGCCGGAGGGTTCACGGGCGCCCGCCGGTCCGCGGGATCGGGACGAAGGACCCGCCGGCGCGCGAACGGGGGCCCGCGCGGGCCCCAGGGACCGGTCCAACCGAGCCTTTATATCCACGCCGACACCCGTCCTCTCCAGATTCATGCCGGCAGTTCCGACCCCGTCGAGCGGAGTGCCGGCCCGCACCGACCGGACCGTCCGGATCGGCGCCGGCCTCTGGATTCTGGGCGTCGTGCAGTTCGTGATCGGAATGGGCGTGACCCAGTACGGGTGGGACCTCCTGAGGACCGGGTCCACTCCCGCCTACAGCCTCCGGTTCAACTACATCAGCGACTTGGGCGCGGTCAACTGCGCACCGTTCCACGGCCTGATGGTCTGCTCGCCCTGGCACAACGTCTTCAACGCCTCGATTGTCTTCTTGGGGCTCCTGTTGATCTTCGGCGTCCTGGCACTGGCCCAGTCCATTCCGGCCGGCCCGGCCCGGGGACTCGGGATCCTGCTGCTGGTGGTGGCCGGTATCGGGGCGATCGGGGTCGGGCTCTCCCCGGAGGACGTCAACGGCACGGTCCACGCCATCTCGGCCCTGCTCGCCTTCGCCCTCGGGAACCTCGGGGCGATCACGGTCGGATACGCCTTTTTCACCCGGGACCGATCGGCCGGCTGGCTTGCCTACTCCGTTGTCTCCGGGCTTGTCGGCCTCGGCGCCCTGATCCTCTTCGTCGCGAAGATCTACGGACCGCTCGGGGTCGGCGGGATGGAGCGGATGATCGTCGCCCCGCTCCTGCTCTGGGCGGTGCTCGAGGGGATTCGGATCCTCCGGCTCCCCCGATTTGCCCCGGTCCGTGTCCGGACCCCGGCGTGAGGTTCGGGCCCGGACCGGCCCCTGCCCGATGTCAGGGCCGGGCCCGGGGGGGCCGGGCCGGGTTGGCGGTCCGGTGCAGGCAGTCGACCTGCTCGTCGAGCCCGGTTCCGAGCTCCGGCGAGAGGAGGTGGCCCGCCTTGACCCGCTTGGTTTCGAGGTAGCGCCGGTTGTGGGGGTTGGGCCGGGCCTCGATCGGGATCCGTCCGTTGACCCGGATCCCCTGGGCGGTCAGGTCCCGGATCTTGTCCGGGTTGTTGGACATGAGCTCGATGCTCTCGACGGACAGGGAGCGGAGCATGTGCGCGGCGATTCCGTAGTCCCGCTCGTCGGCCCGGAACCCGAGTGCCTGGTTCGCCTCGACGGTATCGTAGCCCCACTCCTGGAGCTGGTAGGCCTTGATCTTGTTCTCGAGCCCGATCCCCCGCCCCTCCTGACGGAGGTAGAGCAGGGCCCCCAGCGGTCGGCGGGCGAGTTCCGTGAGGGCCAGTTCCAGCTGGTCGCGACAGTCGCACCGGAGCGACCCGAAGGTGTCGCCGGTGAGGCACTCGGAGTGGAGCCGGACCGGCACGTTCTCCTGGTGGGTGATGTCGCCCTTGACCAGGGCCGCGTGCTCCCGCTCCTCGAACGGGGCGTGGAAGGCGACCACCTGGAACTCCCCGAACCGGGTCGGCAGCTCGGCCACCGCCGAGACGCGCACGCACGGGTGGCCCTCGGGACACCGGTGGTCGAGGTCCCGGCGGAGGATCTCTTCGATGGTCGGTTTGGGAATGCCCACGCTCCCGGGAGGCCCCGACCCCATTTATTCGTATCCGGGTGGGGTGGCGTGACCTTCACCGGGGCGAAACCGGCCCGGGGACCCGCGGGGCCGGTCGCACGGCAAAGCGTTAGACCTTCCGTCCGGATTCCCCCCGCGTGGCGGCGATCCGCTGGAAGTACACCTACCTCCTGCTGAGGCGGGTCTGGAAGATCCTCCTCGCCTACACCGCCATCGTGATCGTCGCCTCCAGCGGCTTCTACCTCCTGGAGAACGGGTCGGTCTCGCCCCTCAACTCGGTCTACTGGGCGATCGTGACCCTCTCGACGGTCGGCTACGGGGATGTGGTGCCGACGACCTTCTGGGCGAAAGTGTTTACCATCGCCGTCATTGGGGGCGATGTCTTCCTGGTGGCGTACCTGGTGTCGGTGGTGATCGGGGTGGTCGGAGAGGAGGCGCAGCACCGCCAGCTCGGGACCTTCGGCACCGAGCTGCGCGACCATGTGGTCGTCATCGGCTACGGGGGGGTCGGCCAGGCGGCGGTCCGGGAACTCCTCGCGCAGGGGGAGAAGGTCGCCGTCCTGACCCAGAACGTGGAGTCGATCCCGAACATCCGGGTCCTGGCCCCCGAGAGCCGGCTCTTCGCGACCTACGAGTCGGAGGCCACGCCCGAGGTGCTGGAGCGGCTCAACGTCCGCGGGGCCTCGGCGGTCATCGTCTGCACCGCCGACGACTCTCTCAACCTGGTGGCGGCCATCTCGGTCCGGGCGCTCAACCCGGAGCTACGGGTCGTCGTCTCCATCACCCGCCCCGAACTGCGCCAGACCTTGAAGGCGGCCGGGGTCACCTACGTCACCTCCCCGGGCGACCTCGGCGGGCGGCTCTGCGCCAGCGCCTCGTTCCGGCCCGAGATCCCGAACGTCATCGAGGACCTGACGACGACCGTCCGGGGATTCGACATCACCGAGTACATCCTCTCCGACGCCACCCCCATCGCCCGGCAGACCCTCACGGAGGCCGAGCGGCTGGTGCGCGAGCAGAGCGGCTGCCTGATCCTCGGTTACGCCCGTCCGAACGCCGCGAACCAGTTCAAGACCGTCCTGAACCCCCCCGTGAGCTTCCAGTTCCAGCCCGGCGATGCGGTCATCGTCATGGGCACTCTGGAGAACCTCCACCGGTTCCAACGCTGGTTCGGCATCCCCCAGGGCCGCTGACCGGATCGGCTCAGCCCCGACGCAGCCAGGCCGCGAACGGCCGGAGGGTACGGTCCAGCGCCTCCCCCCGGAGGGTCAGCCGATACGTCACGGGCGACCCCCGAGGGCCGGGGCGGGCCTCCCGCTCGACGCACCCTTCCTCCTCCAGCGCGCGCAGGGTGGACGTCAGGGTGGCGGGGCTGACCCCCGGGAGCGACCGCTGGATCGGCCCGAACCGGAGCGGGCCGTGCCGGCCGAGCAGGGTGACGACGCACAGGGCCCACTTCTTCCCGAGGACATCCAGGGTGCCGGTGGGCGGACAGGGACATTCCAAGGGGGGCTCGGTCGCCATCGCTTCGTACAACCATAGCGGAGGCTCATATCACTTCATCCAATGTAGTGGGCATGTCGTCACCGTCGCTGCGGGTTCCGGCTCGGCGGCGCTCGAGGGGCCGGCCCTCGAGCTCCCGAGGGCCGTCCACGCGAACGGCCCGGAGGGCCCCGAAGGAGGTCCTCTTTGTCTGTGTGGAAAACGCCGCCCGATCCCTGATGGCGGAGGCGATCTTCAATGCCCTGGCCCCGGAGGGCTGGCGAGCCCGCAGTGCGGGGACCCGGCCCGCCGGAACCCCCAATCCCCGGACCGGCCCCCTACTGGCGGAGATCGGCCTGCGGCTGCCCCCCCACCCGCCGAGGCGGCTGACCCCACGGATGCTCCGGCGGGCGGACCGGACGGTCACGATGGGCTGCATCGACACCTCGGCCTGCCCGGCCGTGCGGTTCCCCGAAGCGACCGTCGACTGGGGGCTCGCCGACCCGGGCCCCCTGACCGACGACGGGTTCCGGGCGGTCCGGGATCGGATCTGCGCCCTCGTCCTGGCCCTGCGGATGGAGCTTCGGCCCGCCCCGCGCCCTCGGACCGAACGGTGAGCGCCTTGGCCCCCGCGACCTCCCGGCTCAACTGGCTCGACCGGTACCTGACCGGTTGGATCCTGGCCGCCATGATCGGCGGCATCGCCCTGGGCCGCTGGGTGCCGGAGTTTTCCCTGACGATCGGCCGATGGATGGTGCCCGGCACGCCGGTGCCGTTGGCGGTCGGCCTTGGCCTGGTCCTGATGATGTACCCGCCGCTCGCCCGGGTGCGCTACGAGGAGCTCGGCCGGACCTTCCGCTCCCCCCGGCTCGTCCTGCTCTCCCTGGCCCAGAACTGGGTCGTCGGTCCGCTGCTCATGTTCGCCCTCGCCCTCCTGTTCCTGCGGTCGGCACCCGCCTTGCTGATCGGCCTCGTGCTCATCGGCAGCGCCCGCTGCATCGCCATGGTCCTCGTCTGGAACGAGCTGGCCGGGGGCGACCGGGAGTACGCCGCGGGGTTGGTGGCCTTCAACAGCCTCTTCCAGGTCTTCTTCTACGGGGCGTACATCTACTTCTTCGTCACGATCCTGCTCCCCTACGCCGGGGTTCCGGCGCTTTCGGTACCCATCTCCTGGGACCTCGTCGTCCTGAGCGTCGTGGTGTTCCTCGGCCTTCCGTTTGCGGCCGGCGCCCTGACCCGGGTCGCGTACCGTGCCCGGCGGGCGCTCCCCCATTACGACCGCCACGTGGCGCCCCGACTGGCCCCCTTGGCGCTGGCGGCGCTGCTCTACACGATCGTGGTGATGTTCGCCTTCCAGAGCAACGCGATCGTGGCCCTGCCGGGCGATGTCGCCCTGGTGGCGGTTCCCCTCGTCCTCTACTTTGCGGTGATGTTCTCGGTCAGTTTCTACCTGAGCTGGAGGGCCGGGGCGGGCTATGCCCGCACGGCGGCGCTCAGTCTGACCGCGGCGAGCAACAATTTCGAGCTCGCCATCACGGTCGCGGTGGCGGTCTTCGGCATCGCCTCCCTCGAAGCGCTGGCCGCCACCGTGGGACCCCTCGTCGAGGTCCCGGTGCTCCTGGGACTCGTCCGCCTCTCGACCTATCTCGGACGTCGTTACTTTCCGGAGTTCCGGACGGATGCGTCACCCCGGAGCGCGCCCGCGTCGCCGGAACCAGAGTGATGGGCCTCGCAGGTCGGTCGCATCTCCGACCTGCCGAACTTCTCGCGAGGATAGGCCGCAGGGGAACGGGATCTGTCTGGGAACCCTCTGCGGCCCGTTCCCCCCCGAACGCCGCCGGTGGTCGGGGGACCTGGGCCCGGTATATCTACTACCCTAAGGCTCCGGACGGGGCCGGGCCCTGCACCGGCGCGATGCCATGCGGACGAAGGGGGTCAACCACCGGTGGCTGGTCCAATCGCCGATCCAGGGCCCCATCGGTCCCCACCAGTTCCGCTGGAACGAATCGGAGATCCCCGCGCCCGTCGAAGGGCAGATGCTGGTCCGAAATCTCTGGCTCGACATCGCCCCCACCCAACTGCTGCCCCTCCGCGTGGCCCCGGAGGCCGGGGGTCTCCCGCCCGGCACCCCGGTGCCGGGGTACGCCGCCGTGCAGGTCCTCGAGTCGAAGCACCCTCGGTACTCCCCCGGCGAGATCCTCTACGCCAGTTCGGCCTGGGAGGAGTACTCCGTGATCGACGGCACCGGCTACTGGGACGCCGTCAAGGTCCCCTCCGGGGTCTCCCCCGATCTGGCCGTCGGGACGCTCGGGATCACCGGTCTCGTCGCGTACTTCGGGGTTACCGAGGTGGCCCGGCCCCGCCCGGGCGAACTTTTCCTCATCTCCGCTGCCGCCGGGGGAGTGGGATCGGTCGCCGCCCAGATCGCCCGGCTCCGGGGCCTCAAGGTGATCGGGATCGCCGGCGGCCAAGCCAAGTGCGACTGGCTGCTCCGGGAGGCCCACATCGATGCCGCCATCGACCATCGATCGGAGGATCCGGCCGCCCGGTTGAACGATCTCTGCCCGGACGGGATCGACATCTACTTCGACAACGTCGGGGGACCGATCCTGGACCTTGCCCTGGAGCGGCTCCGACCCCACGGCCGCATCGTACTGTGCGGAATGACCGGCCGTTACGCCGATCCGAATCCCGCATGGGGTCCGACGAACTATAGCCAACTCATCATGGTGAACGGCCGGATGGAAGGGTTGCTCGGACGGGACTACTTTGACCGCTTCCCGGAGGCGATGGCCGCTCTCCTCAATTGGGTACGGGAGGGCCAGATCAAAGTCAAGGAGGACGTGGTCGTGGGGCTGGACGGCGCACCCCGGGCGCTGGCCCGACTCTTCTCCGGGGAGAATGTCGGCAAGCAGCTGGTGAAGATCGCCGAGCCGGCCCCGATCGAGTAACGGACCCTCCGAGTCCCCTCCCCGAGTCCCCCGTTGACGACGGGACACCGGAGGACGGACCTGCGGGCCCGCCTACCTAAGGGCTTCGGAACGAGCTCCCGGCCCCCCACTGACCCTACGCAAATGACTAAGAACCGACAGGGGTCCGACGGGGGGTAACGGGTTAGCCGACCGACGAACGTTCAGCTTGGGTCAATCACTAATGTCAGCCTCAGGAGCAGCACCAGCCGCGCCCTCCCGGCCCCCACGACGCTGGTGGCCCCGCGCCCGAAGCCCGCCCCGACGGAACTGGACCACCGTCTACCGGGACCTCGCTCGCTGGGTCGTGATCGCCGTACCCATCGGCGTCGTCGCTGGGCTCGGTGCGGCGCTCTTCTACTACCTGCTCGCGGATGCCACGAATTACTTCCTCGGGTTCATCGCGGGGCTGACCCTCCCCACCGAAGGGACCTCAAACCTTGCCCAGCTCACTTGGTCCAGCTCATTCCCTCGGGTCTTGCTGGTTCCGGCGCTTCTGGTGCTCGGAGGACTCGCCGTCGGCCTCCTCATCTGGAAGGCCGCCCCCGAGGTGGCGGGTCACGGGACCGATGCGACCATCCGGGCCTTCCATCACGCGGCGGGAAAGGTGCGGGCTCGCGTACCGCTGCTCAAGACGCTCGCGAGCGTGATCACCCTCGGAACCGGGGGCAGCGGTGGGCGGGAGGGGCCGACCTCCCAGATCGGGGGCGGGTTCGGCTCGCTTTGGGCGGACCTCGTCCACCTCAGTGACCGGGACCGGCGGATCGCTCTCGCCGCGGGCATGGGGGCCGGGATCGGTGCGATCTTCCGGGCCCCGCTGGGGGGCGCCGTCTATGGCGCCGAAATCCTCTACACGGGGGATTTCGAACCCGAGGTATTCGTCCCCGGCATCATCGCCTCCGTCGTCGCCTACTCGGTCTACTCCTCCATTTTTGGGTTCCATACCCTCTTTGCCACTCCGGCCTCGCTGGCGGTGTACGCCTTCTCGCCGGCCCGACTCCCGCTCTATGCCGTGCTCGGTGTCGTCTGCGGCGCGGTCGGACTCCTCTTCACGTGGATGTACCATTGGTCGGACCGGTGGTTCAAGCTCGGCCGCTTGCACCCCGCGCTTCGCCCGGCGGTCGGTGCCGGCGTTGCCGGCGGCATTTTCCTCGCGGCGTGGTTCCTCCTGCCGCAGCAGAGCCACTTCGCCTCCCTCTCGTCGCTTTCGGTCGGGTACGGGTTTGTCCAGGCCGCGATGCTGGGCCAGCTCGCCTCGGGCAACTTCACCGTGACGATCGTCTCCCTGCTGCTCGCGGCGGTTGCCGTCCGGATGGTGATGACATCGTTCGTCATCGGCAGCGGAGGGAGTGCCGGACTCTTTGGTACCAGTGTCGTGGTGGGGGCCCTGCTCGGCACCGCGATCGGCGGGACCTTCCATGTCCTGTTCCCCGGTCTTGTGCCGCTTTCGGTGGTCGCCGTCTTTTCGATCGTAGGGATGATGTCGTTCTTCGGCGGGATCTCGAAGGCGCCCTTGGGCGTCCTCATCATGGTGGTGGAGATGGCGGGTAGCTACACCATCCTCCCGGCGGCGATGCTCGCGATCTTCATTGCGTACGTCGTCACCGGGCGCACCCACATCTACGACGAGCAACTCCCGAGCCGGATCCAGAGTCCGGCGCACCGAAAGGAGTATCGGACCTACTTTCTCTCCGAGCTCCCGGTCGGCGAGGTCGCCCGCCACAACTCCGAACCTGTCCCGCCCGACATGACGGTGCGGGAAGCGCTCGACCTCGCGGTGCTGCACGGTCACGCCGCGCTCTCGGTCGAGGCAGAGGGCCGATGGCTGGGCGGGGTGCGGCTGAAGGACCTCTTAGAGGTGCCCGCCGAGGCCCGGGAGAAGCTTCGGGTCGCCGACCTCGCCCGGCCCGTCGAAGTCCGTCTTCCCAGCCGACTCTCCGCGCTCGACGCGTTGCGTCAGATGGAGCAGGCGCAATCTCACCTGGCCGCGGTCGTTTTGGAGGAGGACCCTACCCAGGTGCTCGGGCTCGTCACCCGCCGCGGCCTCCGGACTCCTCCCCTCGACATCGCCGAATTCTCGGGAGGCTGAGACCGGGGGTCGGGGCACCGGACGCGGTGCCGGCCGGTGAACTTCCGACAGCAGGGACAACGGGACAGGACGCAACCGCTCTCTCTCACGGACTAAGGGATTGCCGTGACGAGAACGACCGCCGTTCGCGGGCGACGGTGGGTCGGGCCCTCCGACGAACATCAGTTTCCAGAGCTCATCGGGAAGAGGGGAGCATAGCTCGATTCGCTCCACCAAGGCTGGCGGCGCTCGACTGGGTCGGAGAGTCCCTGTTCATCGACGGCCTCCTCGACGGGATTCGAGCGCTGAGCGGCTCTTGGATTCGTTGTTGGCGGGTCTCGATGCCCGGAAACCGGATGGGCCGGCCTGGGCAATTTCGTCCATCATTGGCAGTGAGGGCAATCTTCGGGGTCAGGAGCCAAGGCAGCAACCTCCCCGCCACGCGCACCTCACTCATCCGGTTCGAGCGGGACCCGCTATCGACTTGGCGATAGCGGAATGCAGCCACTCGGGCAACCGGTCGTCTACGGATACTGACCCGGTATCGGTCGGTCGCAATTCGCCTCACGGAAGCCCACACCGGAGCGGCTCGATGGGCCGTTTGCGGCGCGCACTGCCCGTTCAGAAGTAAATCCGCTCCCCCCGTTCCTTCCTGCGGAGTTGCACAGTCACACAGCTCCATTTTAGAAGTATTTAAATATATATTCCGTCATTGTAGGAATATGGCGATCACGTACATCGATGTTCTGAGCACCCTCTTCGGAGGCCGGCGTTTCACCGCCAGGGAGTTCGCCCGGCGGTCGGGCAACCCCCGCGCGGCGAAGGTGCTGAGCGACCTCAAGCTTCGTGGATTGGTGGAGCGAGTCGGACGGGGACAGTACCGCTGCCTCAGTCCGGGGGAGCGGCCCGACCTTCGCCAGGCCGAGTGGGCTCGAGTCCACGATACCGTCCTCTCGGGCCCGGATCCCAAGGCTTGGGCCGGGGAGACCGCACTGGAAATCTGGACGGCAGGGCGATACCGACTCGCGCCTTCCCTGCATTCTCGGGTCTTCCACCTCGCGGTGCCTCGGGCCCGAAAGGACGATTGGATCCGCTACCTTTCGGCCCACCGGGTGGCCACCACCTCCAAGAAGCGGATTGGTGCCCGTGTGGCGATGACGACCGTAGATGATCTGAATCCCACGATGATTGATGGAGAACCAGTTGTGGCACGGAGCGAGATCGAACGGCTGATTCGAGACCACCCGGCCCTCTACGGAACTGCGGGGGAGCTCCTCATTGGTTGACGTTGCGGAGCGTGAGAGAGCGGTCCTCGCCGTCCTCGACTCATGGCCGTGGGACGTGGGAGGGGTCCTGATCGGCGGGTATGCGATCTCAGCCTACGGACCTCCTCGCTACTCCGTCGACGTCGATGTGGTCATTTCGGCGGAGTCGGCCCGCCGCATTCGGTCTTGGCTGCGGATGGTCGGGTTCGAGCGGACAAGTCATGCGATGCCGAATCCCCAAAATTACGAGGGTCAGGTCGACCGCTTTAGATCGGATGAAGTCACGTTAGATCTGCTCGCCGGCGCGGTTCGAGATCGGGAGGCGATGGTCGACATTCCCGAGAAGTGGATTTCCCGAAACCGCAGGTGGATGCGCCTAGAAACTCTCTCTGGGAAGACCACTCGCCCGATCCCGATTGCGCGCCCGGAGGCTCTTTGGGCGCTCAAACTTCAGTCGGGTCGCGATCTTGACCTCACCGACCTATTCGCCATCTCTGATCTGCCGGTCGACGTCGACGAGGTGCGCCGGCTGTTCGTACAACTCGCGACCGACTCCCTCACCCGAAAGTTTCGGAGTGTGCGCTTGAAGCTCAACGAGCGCCGCTTATTCGAAGACTCGCTGAGCCGAAGACAACTCGGAAGGCCAGACCGTCCCCGGAATATCCGACGCTGGCAGCACTTCATCTCCCGCGTAGAATCCATCGTCGATCCCCTTCTTTCCACCAATCCGACCAAGACAGTCTAATACGGATCTTTTGGAAAGACCCAAGGTTCCCAGGAACCGGTCCATTCATGCGGAAGGCGGCCCCACCCGTGGTGGAAGCCGCTCCCGGC
>JAJYWS010000013.1 GCA_021791335.1 Thermoplasmata archaeon | reverse complement strand
CCCGGCCGGCCCGCGGGGCCGGCCAAGGTGATTTATGCTCCTCCTCCCGTCGGACACCGTGGCCGACGAGTCGGGGCCCATGACGCGCCCTTCGGTCCCGGAGGCGGACCGGCTGATTGGGGTGCGACGCCCGGTCCTCCGTCACGGATACGTGGTCCTGGTGGACTACATGGGCAACGACGCGGCGATCGTCCAGGCGGCCCGGGTCTCCTACGGTCGGGGCACCCGGAGCGTCCGGGACGACCGGGGGTTGATCCGCTACCTCCTGAGGCACCGGCACACCACGCCGTTCGAGATGGTCGAATTCAAGTTCCTCGTCCGGCTCCCGATCTACGTCGCCCGTCAGTGGATCCGGCATCGGACGGCCTCGGTCAACGAGTACAGCGCCCGCTACTCGATTGTGCCGGACGAGTACGACCTTCCGGATCCCGACGCGGTCCGCCAGCAGTCCGTGACCAACCGGCAAGGTCGGGGGGAGCCGCTGCCGCCCGAGGTCGTCGAGCGGTTCCGCAGCGACCTGGACCGGGTCGCCCGGACCGCCTACGCCGCCTACGAGAAGGCGATCGCCGACGGCGTCGCCCGCGAGACCGCCCGGATCCTCCTTCCGGTCGCCTACTACACCGAGTGGTACTGGAAGACCAACCTGCACAACCTCTTTCACTTCCTCGCGCTGCGCTTGGACGCCCACGCCCAGGAGGAGATCCGGGCCTATGCCGCCGAGATCGCCGCCGTGGCCCGGGCCGTGGCGCCGGTGGCGATGGAAGCGTTCGAGGAGTTCCAGGTCGGCGGGCTGGAACTCAGCCGGAGCGAGCTGAAGGCGCTGCGCGGCCTGCTCGATGGGCAGACCCCGGCCGACGCCTGCCGACAGGCCGGTCTCGAACTGACCCGGGCCGACGGGACCCCGAGGAAGTCGGGGGAAGGGGTGGAGTTCCTGGCGAAGCTCGAACGGATCCGGACGCTCTGACCGCCGGTCCGGCTACGGACCGGTCGAGCCCCTCCGGGAGCTCCACCTCACCTCGTAGACCTCCTGGTGGTTCGGGTCGGAGGGAAACGCCCACCGGGTGCGCAGGTGGAGGGACGGGGACAGCGCCGCGGCCCGGATCGCCGACTCCAGTTCGAGATGGAGCCCCTCCGGGGTCGTCCCTTCCAGCAGGGGGATGACCGCCCGCCAGCGGAGCGGGTGCTCGAGGGTCGGGTGGGGGGGATGGGTGACGTCCCACGCCACCGGCCATCGGGCGCTCAGCAGCTCCTGGACCCGGGCGAGCGCCTCGGCTCCGAGCCCGTCGTCCGAGAACAGCTCCACCCTCAGTTCGATCGGATTGGCTTCGACCATGCTCTCGGGACCCGGAGGAGCCCGGTCCATAAAGGCGTGATGCGGTCTCCCGGGGGCCCGCACGAACCCCTATAGTCTAGGTCCCGCTGGCCCCGGCATGGCCCATCGGGTGGTGCGGCTCGGGGTGTCGATGGAGCCGGAGCTCCTCAAGGTTCTCGACCGCTGGGTGGCCGAGCGCAACTCGGGGAGCCGATCGGACGCGATCCGCGCGCTGATCCGCAAGGAACTCGCCGAGGAGTCGCTCGCCGACCCCGACGCCGACGCCGTGGGGTGCCTCATGCTGCTCTACCGGCACGATCTGCCCGAGATCCTCGAGCGGGTGACGGCCGCCGAGCACCGATGGGGCGAGCACATCCGTTCGTCGTCTCACGTGCACCTCGAGGGGGGCTCCTGCATGCAGATCCTCGGGCTCGCGGGGAAACGTCGCGAGCTCGAATCCGCCGCGGAAGATCTGCGGGGGATCCGGGGGGTGGCGTATGGGGGCTTCGTCTTGGGCACCCCCTCCGTGGTCGGAGGGGCGACCGGCCACCGGCACCCCCACTCCCACCCCCACTAGGGGCAGCCCCGTCGAGCCGATTCAGGGAAGCGGAGCGGTCCCGGCGACGACTCCTTCGGGTCGGCGCATCGTGTCCGCGCTCGTCGGGCCCGCCCACCCGCGGCCCGCAAGCCACCCCCGGGAGGATTGGGGATGGCGGCTGACCCCTGACGGAAACTCCGGGCCACAGCCGGCCCGGGAAACGGCAACGTCTCGAGGACAGTGGCCCTGAAACGACACGTCGCGGTTCGGCGGCTCCGCAGCTGCGTGGGCCACCATCCGACGTGAGTCCCTCGGCCCTCCGAAGGTGGTGGGAGAACCTACCTGAACCCACGAACACCCGGTCGGGGGAGGAGAGCCTTCCGACCCGAACCATCGAACTCGGCCCGTTGTGGTCGGGGCGATAGGTTGGACGGCCCGCGGCTCCCGACCCGTTCTGGCGGGTTTGCGGCCCTCCTTCGAGGTCGGGGGGAGTCCGGGCGGTCTTTCAAAGGGGTGATAAGCCGGCGGTCGTGGGGGGAAACCGAGGCCGGAGCATGGACGCCAAGAGTCAACCGGGCGCAGGTCCATCGACACCCATCACCGTGGCCTACGGAGACGGCATCGGACCGGAGATCATGGAGGCGACCCTCCGCATCCTCCAGGCCAGCGGGGCCCGCCTCGCGGTGGAGACGATCCAGATCGGTCGGGCGGTGTATGAGCGGGGGATCTCGTCGGGGATCGAGCCGTCGGCATGGGAGTCGCTGCGGCGGACCCGCGTCTTCCTGAAGGCACCTATCACCACACCGCAGGGTGGGGGGTTCAAGAGCCTCAACGTGACGGTGCGCAAGACCCTGGGACTCTTCGCCAACATCCGCCCGTGCCTGTCGTACGCCCCGTTCGTGGCCACCCAGCACCCCGGAATGAATGTGGTGATCGTCCGGGAGAACGAGGAGGACGTCTACGGGGCGATCGAGCATCGCCAGACCCCCGACGTGATGCAGTGCCTCAAGCTCATCACGGAGCCCGGATCGGAACGGGTGATCCGGTACGCCTTCGAGTACGCCCGGCGCTACGGCCGCCGCAAGGTGACCTGCTTCACCAAGGACAACATCATGAAGCTCACCGACGGGACATTCCACCGAATCTTCGAGGAAGTGGCCAAGGAGTACCCGGATCTTCAGAGCGAGCACTGGATCGTCGACATCGGCGCCGCCAAGCTGGCCGACTCCCCCGAGCAGTTCGACGTGATCGTGATGCCGAACCTCTACGGCGACATCCTCTCGGACGTCGCGGCGGAGATCGCGGGATCGGTGGGGCTGGGAGGGAGCGCGAACATCGGGAGCCAGGTGGCGATGTTCGAGGCGATCCACGGATCGGCCCCGCGGAGGGCGGGGCAGGATCTGGCGAACCCGTCCGGGCTGTTGCTGGCGGCGGTGCAGATGCTGGTACACATCGGCCAGGGCGACGCGGCCGCCCGGGTCCACAACGCGTGGCTCAAGACCATCGAGGACGGCATCCACACCTACGACATTTACGACCCCGCCGTCTCCAAGGCGAAGGTCGGGACCCGGGAGTTCACGGACGCCGTGATCGCCCGGCTGGGCCAGCGCCCCCAGGTGCTGACGCCCGTGGCCTACCCGGCCCACGATGCCCCCATCGCCGTTGCCGTGAAGGAACGCCGCCGGCCGGTGAAGGAACTCGTGGGCGTCGATGCGTTCGTGGACTGGACCGGGACCGCGGAAGCGCTGGGCCAACGGCTCGAGCACCTCTCCGCGGAGGGGCTTCGCCTGGTGATGATCACCAACCGGGGCACCAAGGTCTATCCCGGGGGCGTCCCCGAGACGTTCTGTGTGGACCATTGGCGCTGCCGGTTCCAGTCCCCGGTCGAGGGGACGCCGGTGACCCACCAGCAGGTCATCGCCCTGCTCGCGCGGATGGTCGACGCTGGACTACCGGCGATCAAGACGGAGGGCCTGTTCACCTTCGACGGCCAGCCCGGCTTCTCGCTGGGTCAGGGACAGTAACCCCCATCGGCGACCCGGGAGCCGGGCGGCCGGAGTCCGGACGGAGCCGTTCCTCCGGGCGGCGTCGCCGAGGGGTGCCGCCGGCGTTCAAACTCAAGCGGGGCCCGGGACCGTGAGGACCCGACCTCGGGGGGCCAACCGTACTCTGGGCGGCCGGTATCAGGGCAGAAAGCAGGGGCGCGGATCGCCGCCGTACAGTACACGGGCGACCTCCGCGATCCGGTCCATGAGCTGCGGCCCGGTCGAGGCCGTGACATTCACATGGCCCATCTTCCGGCGCTTCCGCAGTTCGCTCTTCCCGTAGCTGTAGGGCCGGGTCTCGGGCAGCTGAAGCAGCTCCTGGAGCCGGTTCCGGTCCGGCTCCACGCCGACCATGTTCACGATGCCGCTCGGCCGGAACAGGACCGGTGCGGGCACCGGGAGCCCCGTGATCACCCGGAGATGCTGCTCGAACTGGGAAATGGAGGAGCCGTGCAGGGTGTGGTGGCCCGAGTTGTGGACCCGGGGCGCAAACTCGTTGACCAGGGGCGTCCCCTTCACGAGGAAGAACTCCACCGCCAGTACCCCGACGTACTCCAGCGCGTCCAGGAGCCGCGAGGCAATCTCCCTCATCCCCTCGTCGGCCCGGGGGGCCGCGCTGTGGAGCAGGATGCCTTCCAGATTCTGGTTGCGGGACGGGGTGTGGAACTGCTTAACCCCCTGAGCATCCCGGGACGCGATGATGGACGCCTCCTCGTCGAATTCCACGTACTCCTCCACCAGGTATCCCGGAGCGTCGGGCAAGGGCCCCACCGGGCGCGGCCCGATCCCCACGTAGGTCTGCCCCTTCCCGTCGTAGCCTCCGCGGGACGCCTTGATCACCGCCCGCCCCATCTGCTGGGCGATCTCGAGGGCCTCGGCCGCATCGCGTGCCTCCCGGAATTGCGGAGTGGGAAACCCGTGGTCTCTCAGGAACCCCTTCTCCCGGGACCGATCCGACTTCAGGGTGATGGCCTCCAGCGGGGGGTAGAGTTTGCCTTGGCGGTGAGCGTACTCGAGGACCCGGGCGTCGATGTGCTCAAACTCCGGCGTGACCACGTCGCATCGGTCCACAAACTTGGTGTACTCCCGCGCGGGATACTGACCGTCGGCCACCCGGCTCGCAGGCCCCGCGTCGTCGGCCAAGACACTGTAGCGGTTCCCCAGCTTTCGGCCTTCGAGGATCATCATCCAGCCGAGCTGGCCGGATCCCAGGATTCCCACGTCCATAGGGGGCCCAAGGCCGTTCAGACCGGTTGGTCGCTGAGGACCCCGTCCGTCTGCTGCTGCATGTACCGGGTGAGCGCCTCCTCCAGGTCTTTGCGGGAGGTTCCCAGGATCCGCACCGCCAGGAGGGCCGCATTGCCGGCGGCCCCGATGGCGACCGTGGCCACGGGGACTCCGGGAGGCATCTGGACGATCGAGAGCAGGGAATCCAAACCCGCGAGATGCCGGCTGGGCACCGGGACGCCAATCACGGGGAGCGGGGTCAGGGCGGCGATCATCCCGGGAAGATGGGCGGCCCCTCCCGCGCCAGCGATGATCACCCGGATGCCCCGGTCCGCGGCCCCCCGGGCAAAGTCGAACATCTGGGCCGGGGTCCGGTGGGCGGAGACCACGCGGCACTCGGTCTCCACGCCGAACTCCTTCAGGAGATCCACGGCTTTGGACATGCAGTCGTAGTCGCTCTTGCTGCCCATGACGACGCTGACGAGCGGCATCGGAGGGTGCCCAAGGGGGCCCGACCTCATGAGCCTTACC
>JAJYWS010000063.1 GCA_021791335.1 Thermoplasmata archaeon | reverse complement strand
ATCAGCGGTTGGCGAACTGGTGCCCGAAGACGGAGGAAGAGATTCGTGCCGGAGTAGAACGGGAGCTACGATCGATGCAGGCGCACCCCGAGTTGGTCGCGTCGTTCATCCGGCACTCGGAGTTGCCGCTCCCTGCGCTCCCGTAAGCGCCGAGGTCAACCGGAACCTTTCAACGCAAAGGGCAATAGATGGCGTATTTGCTATCGAACCCTAAACGGAGCATCCGGGTTTCGGGTGGGTCATCGAGGAGAGCGGCTCCGGTGGCAATCCGCCAGATACGCGGGTGGAATGTCGGCCGGTTCACCATCCCGTGCACTCCCTTCCCCCTGACGAGGATTCGAGCGCGAGGCGAGCACCTCTCGGGACCCCGGAAGGCGTCTTGGGGGCGCCCGAATCACCCACCCTAAACCCGGAAGAACCCCCTAACTAGGTGGTCCCGGGCGCCGGGAAGACCCGGTCGATGTCGGCGACCGGGAACCTCACCCCCGAGCGCTCGTTCAGGAGGGCCGCCGCCCGCTCGGGGGTCGGGGCCCCCGTCCGCTGGACGAGCGTGCGGAGATCCTCCCAGTAGTTCCAAGGAAAGACGATCCAGACCCAGCGGTTGCGGTCGATCTCCTCGGCGAAGTACGTCGGGATCAGCCGCGAATGGGTGATGTAGAGGCAGGCGGCGGTCGCCACGCTCCGGGCCCCCGCCCGGGCGACCCGTTCCTGGGCCAGGTGGAGGCTCTCCCCGGTGTCGGCGATGTCGTCCACGATCAGGGCGCGGTAGCCCTGGACGGGGCCGCTCAGTTCCTCGGTCACCTCGGCCGCCCCGCTGGGGGTCGCCGTGACCCCCCAGTGCTGGATCCTCAGCGAGACCACCCGGCGGGTGCCGAGCCGGTCGGAGAGGAGCCGGGTCGGCACCCAGCCGCCCCGGGTGACGCCCACGAGGACTTCGGGCGGCTCGCCCTGGGCCCGGATGAGCTCGGCGAGCCGGTCGGCCCAACGGTCGACGTCGGCCCAGTCGGCGAGCCGACAGCGGGGGAGTTCGTCCATCCGCCTACGGATAGATGCCCCGGAGCCGGATCGCGTCGACGACCCGCTGGACTCCGAGCACGTAGGCGGCCGTCCGGTTGTGGACCTTCTTCTCCTTGGCGATCCGGTGGACGTCCTCGTACGAGCGGACCATCACCTGTTCGAGCCGGCGGTTGACCTCCTCGAGGGACCAGAAGAATCCCTGGATGTCCTGCGCCCACTCGAAGTAGCTGACCGTGACGCCGCCGGCGTTGGCCAGGACGTCGGGCAGCACGGTGATCCCCCGTTCGAAGAGGATCTTGTCCGCCTCGGGCAGCGTCGGGCCGTTGGCCGCCTCGGCGACCAGCTTCGCCTGGATCTTGTCGGCGTTCTTGCGGGTGATCTGGTTCTCGAGCGCCGCGGGGATGAGCACATCGCACGGTGTCTCCAGGAGCTGCTCGTTGGTGATCGGCTTCGCGCCCGGGAAGCCCACGACCGAGCCGGTCTTCTGCTTGTGGTCCTCCAAGGCGTGGGGGTTCATCCCCTCGGGGTTGAGGACCCCGCCCTTGGTGTCGGAGGCGGCGATGATCTTCGCGCCCTGCTCGTCGAAGAGGATCTTCGACGCCACGCTCCCGGCGTTGCCGAAGCCCTGGACCGCGACCGTCGCGCCCTTCATGTGGAGGCCCGAGTACTTGGCCGCTTCCCGGATCACGTAGGCACATCCGCGGCCGGTCGCCTCGCCGCGCCCCTCGCTGCCGCCGAGGGAGATCGGCTTTCCGGTGACGACGCCCGGGACCGAGTAGCCCTTCTGCATCGAGTAGGTATCCATGATCCAGGCCATCGTCTGGGAGTCGGTGTAGACGTCCGGTGCCGGGATATCCATCTCCGGCCCGATGATCGGCCCGATCTCGCTCGCATAGCGCCGGGTCAGCCGCTCGAGCTCCCCCTTCGACATGTGCTTGGGGTCGCAGATGATGCCGCCCTTCGCGCCGCCGTAGGGGATGTTGACGACCGAGCACTTCCAGGTCATCCACGCCGCGAGGGCCCGGACCTCGTCGAGCGTCACCTGCGGGTGGTAGCGGATCCCGCCCTTCGTCGGGCCGCGCGCCATGTTGTACTGGACCCGGTAGCCCGTGTACACGCGGTACGATCCATCGTCCATCCGGACCGGGAAGTTGACGGTCAACTCCCGCTTCGGGGCCTTGAGGACGCTGCGCATCCCCGGGTCCAATCCGATCAGGTCGGCAACGATATCGACCTGCTGCTTCGCGGTCTCAAACGGGTTCACGCTGGTTGCTTCGTTCGACATGAAATCACCCTCGAACCGGCGGGCGGGGAGGCAGCGATGCCTACTTGAACCTACCTCCATCCCTGAGACGACGAAACACGGGCGCCGGGGCGTTCGCCCGGCCCCGGCGTGCGAACGGGTCCCAGGTCGAGCGGCCGAGAGGCTCGGTTCGGCGGCCCCGTAGAAGCCATGCGCGGCGACCTTCGGTGACCGTGCCGATCGCGGTCAGGCGGCCGCCGGCGCGGGCCACCGCCGATCGCGCCGCCGACAGCCGGCCGGGGGGCAGCGTCGCGAGCAGCTCATAGTCGCCGCCGAAGGTCCCCCAGCGGAGCCGGTCGAGCCGCGAAGCGGTCCCCAGTCCGCGGGCCCAGGGAATCTTCGCCTCGTCCAGAAGGAGCCCTACCCGGCTGGCCGAGGCGAGGAGCCGGGCCGCCTCGGCGAGCCCGTCGGAGGTATCGAGCATCGCCGACGCGTACCGGCCCAGGATCCGGCCCTCGGCGACCCGGGGACGGACATCGAGCAGCGCCCGATGGGCCCGGGGATCGCGGGGGTTCTGGTAGAACCGTCGGGCCGCCACGCCGCCCCGGCCCACGACCCCGGTGACGACCACCCGTTCGCCCGGGCGGGCGGCCGTCCGGGGCGCCAGGTGATCGGGCCGGGCCCAGCCCAGCGCCGACGAGACGACCGCCCGGGTCGGGGAGGCCTTGGTGTCCCCTCCGACAACCCTCGCTCCGAACCGGCCCGCCGCCGCCTCCGCCCCGAGCAGGACGGCCCGGGCCCAGGCGTCGGGGGTACCGGGCGGGAGCTGAAGGGCGATCACCAGTCCGTCGGGGGCGGCTCCCTTGGCGGCGAGGTCGGAAAGGCTGACCCCGGTCGCCGCCCGTCCGATCCACCGGGGGGGAGCGGCGGGGGGAAAATGGGTCCCCTCGACCAGGGTGTCGATCGTCCAGACGGCGACCCGGCCGGCGGGGGGGGCGAGCGCGGCCGCATCGTCCCCGAGGGGAAGCAGACCTTCCCGGCCGGCGACGAGTCGGTCCTTAAGCCAGCGATGGAACGCCCGTTCCTGGACGGCGCGCCGGCCGGTCACGGACGGCTCACTTGTAGGGGACGAACTCCTTGCCGAGGAGCTCGCGTCCCAGGATGATGCGCATGATGTTGAGCCCGCCTTCGGCGCCGACCAGGTAGGACATCACCCCACGCAGGCCGAGCTCGAGGCCGACGTCCTTCGTGTAGCCGGCGGCGCCGAACCACATCATCACCCGCTTGACGCATTCGAAGGCGATGGGCGGGGCGGTCAGCTTCACGGCGGCCACCGCCCGCTGCACCTCGGAGCGCTGGGCCGCCGATCCCGACCGGAGGTAGTGGTCGGTCAGCCAGGCCGCGCGCCGGCACTGCCACTTGATCGCTTCGACCTGGGTCCACAGGTCGACCAGCTCGAACTGGATCGCCTCGAACTTCCCCAGGGGCTGGCCGAAGACCTCCCGTTGCTTCACGTAGGCGATGCCGGTCTCCAGGGCCCGCTCGGCGGCGCCGATGCAGGCGGCGCTCACGAAGGTCCGCGCGACGGTGAACCCCTCCATCGCGATCTCGAACCCGCGCCCGTCGGCCCCGAGGAGGTAACGGGCCGGCACCGGGGCGTCGTCGTAGCCGATGGCGCCGGTCGAGATCCCCATCCGGCCCATGTTGGAGAAACGCTGCGTGGTCCGACCCGGGCCCTTCGTCGGAACGTAGAGGAACCGGAACCCGCCCTCCGTGGCCCGGGTGAGGGTCAGGTGGCCCCCGCCCAACCGCTGGGCCTCCTCCACACCGGAGAGGAACGCCTTCTCGCCCCGGACGGTGAACCCGTCCCCGGAGCGGGTCGACGTCGTGCGCAGGTGGGCGAGGTCGCTCCCGCCGGTCGGCTCGGTGGTGGCGATGCCGAGAAACGCCCGGCCCGCGCAGACTTCGGGGAGGATCTCCCGCTTCGCCTCCTCGGTACCGTGGCGGTCGAGGATGAGGCCCCAGCCGGCCTCCAGCAGGAAGAAGACGGCGGTGGCCATCGAAAAGTCGCCGCGGCCGATCTCCTCGGCGGCGAGTTCGGTCAGGACCGAGGAGGCCCCCAGGCCCCCATAGTCGGTGCTGACCGGCATCGCGAGGAGCCCGAGTTCGGCCATCCCCCGGAGGACCTCGTCGGGGATCCGACCCTCCGAATCGATGCGCCGCTCGTTCGGTCGCAAGACCTTGTCGCCGAACCGTCGCACGGCGTCCTGGAAGGCCCGCTCTTCTTCGGAGAGCTCGAACTCCATGGGCCGGCGACCCCCGGGGGGCTAATAACCTCACATTCGCCCCACCCTTGGCGGCCGGCGACCGTGCCCCTCGGGACGACCCCGGGCAAGTCGGGCCATCGCCGCGGGGTGGCACCATTTTGTACTCCTCGATTTCCCCCTCCCTGCGGCGATCGGGGCATCGGAAGCCGGGAGAGCATCGCATGGTGACCGGGGCCGGCTCGAACCTCACCTCCGCGATCATCCTCCTGCTGGTCTTCGGGTTCATCTTCGGCCGGAGGCTCCTGGCCTCAGTCCGGGGCCAACGGATCCGGGTCGGTTGGCTCGTCGCCTACCCGGTGCTGGTCGTCGGGCTCTTCGCGTTGACCGTATCCGCCGGAGCCCTCGCCTTGCCCCTGTACACGTTCGCGATCTACGGCGGCGTCCTCATCGCGTGCTACTTTGTCGGGGAGTCGTACATCCGGCAGAGTGTGGAGGTGGTGGAGACGGCGCCGGGGGTCTGGATCTTCCGGGCGGGCATCCTGCTGCCGGCGGTCTATATCGTCCTCTTCATGGCGCGGGCCCTCCTCGACCTGTTGGTCCTCAACTACAACCCCTTCGGCGGTTCCCTGGCCCCTCCGGCGCTCTCGACCGGGACCCTGGCGATCCTTTTGGTGGTCGACCTGCTCTACGCGGCCAGCACCGGCCTCATCGTCGGGCGGACGGTCGCGGTCTACCGGATGTACCGGGCGAAGCGGGCGGCGGCGGGGGAAGCCCCCCTGCCCAGCGGCCCGGGCTGACCGGGCCCTGACCGGCCGTCAGCCCTGACGGGGGCCCCCGTGGGGCTGGGTTCCCCGGGCGCGGGAGAACCTCTCGGAGGGGGCCGTCGGTCGGGTCCCGTAAGTGGCCGAAGGCCCCGACTCGTCTCCGGCCAAACAATTATATGCCGGACCTTGGGTCCCTTGCGCATGGGAATGAGCAATGCCAAGCCGCTGACGCCGTCCGGGGGAACCGCCAAGACCCTCATCTTGGTCGGATTGATCTTCCAAGCGATCTTCGCCCTGATCTTCTTCTTCGGGGTCGGGTTGCTCTCCTTAGTTGTTGCCGCGGCCGCCGTGGCCGGAGCCGGGGCCGGAGCGGTGCTCCTCGCCGTACTCTTTCTCGGCCTTGGGCTGATCGGGTTCATCCTCCTCTTCCTGGCCTATTCGATGAGCTACCGGCGCACCCGCAATGGGGAGTACCAGGCGGCCCGGACCCCCACGCTGGTCTTTGCCATCCTCTCCCTCCTGACGATCAACATCATCGCCGGGATCCTCTACATCATCGGCTACATCAAGCTCGGCGACGCTGCCCGTGAGCAGGCCCAGCAGACCGGTGCCGCCGGCACCGGCTACAACCCCATGGCCACCAGTCCCCCCGCGGCCCCCGCTCCGGGAACCGCGGCCTCCCCGGGAACGGCCCCCTCCCCTTCGGTCGCCCCCAACTGCCCCAAGTGCGGCCAGCCGACCACCTGGGTGGCGCAGTACCAGAGGTACTACTGCTACAGCTGTTCGCAGTACGCCTGAGCCGATCCGGACCCCCAGGGTGGGCCGCGATCGGGGCCGGGGATCCCCGCCCCGGCCCCACTAGTTCTATATCCCCGCATCGGTCGCCCGTCGGGGAAGAGCCATGCGGGTCCGGGTCGCGGTCAACGGGTTCGGGACGATCGGAAAGCGCGTCGCCGATGCCGTGGTCCGGCAACCCGACATGGAGCTCGTCGGCGTCGCGAAGACCCGACCGAGCTTCGAGGCGCGGCGCGCCGTGGAGAAGGGCTATCGGCTCTTCCTGGCCGGGACCGGCCAGCGCAGCGAATTTGAGGCGGCGGGGCTGCCGGTCGCCGGCACCCTGGCCGACCTCCTCCGGGAGTCGGATATCGTGGTCGACGCGGCCCCGGAAAAGGTCGGGGCCGAGAACCGGAAGCTGTATGCCGAGGAGCGCAAGCCGGCGATCTACCAGGGCGGAGAGAAGGCCGGCGTCGCCGAGGCGTCCTTCAACGCGCTCGGAAACTACGAGGCGTGCCGGGGGAAGAAGAGCCTTCGGGTGGTCTCCTGCAACACGACCGGGATCGCCCGGGCCGGGGCGGTCCTGTCCGCGGCGTACGGGATCGAGCAGTGGGAGGTCACCCTCGTCCGCCGGGCCTCCGACCCCGCCGAGACCAAGAAGGGGCCGATCAACGGCATCCTGCCGACCTTCCATCTGCCCTCCCACCACGGTCCGGATGCCCAGACGATCTTCCCCGGCCTACCCATCACCACCACCGCGGTGGTCGTGCCCACCACCCTCATGCATGTCCACGTGAACCACGTCCGGCTCCAGCGACCCCCCCGGGAGGGCCGGGAGTTGATCGAGCGGTTCCGTTCCACCCCCCGATTCCACCTGTTCGCCCCTTGGGAGCGTGCCGAGGGGACCCCCCAGGTGATGGAGTTCGCCCGGGACCGGGGGATCGGCCACAACGACATGATGGAGAATGTGCTCTGGGAGGAGGGGGTCCGGCTGGAGGGCCAGGACGCCTACTTCTTCCAGGGGATCCACCAGGAGTCGATCGTCGTGCCGGAGAACATCGATGCGATCCGGGCGATCTTCGACCTCGCCCCCGACGCTGCCCATTCGATCGCGATGACCGACCGGGCCCTGGGGCTTCCGGCCCCTCGCCCGGGGGCCTAGGGGGCCGGACGGCCCGGAGCCGGGCGGGGCAAGAATCTTATAGGCCCCCCCGCTCGCGCGCCGATATGTACTACCTCGATCAGCGCCGGGACGTCGTTCGGATCCCTCCGCAACGGCTCGGGCCCGAGCTTTCGAGCGTCCTCACGGAGCTCGCCCAGCAGCAGTTCGAGGGGAAGCTGGTCGACGGCCAGAGCCTGACCGTCACGATCCGCAACGTGACTCCCGTGGGGGAGGGTCACATCATCCACGGGGACGGCGGCGTCTACCAGGAGGTGCAGTACGAGGCCCTCCTGTTCAAGTCGGAGATCCAGGAGGTGGTCGAGGGATCGGTGGTCGAGATCCGCAAGTTCGGCGCGTTCGTGCGGTTTGGCCCCCTGGACGGGCTGCTGCACGTCTCCCAGATCATGGACGACCGCGTGAACATCGACGAGCACAACCAGCGGCTGGTCGGGACGGAGTCGAAGCGCGACCTCAAGGTCGGCTACAAGGTCCGGGCCCGGGTCGTTTCGCTCTCGCTGTCGGAAATTTCGCCCCGGGACAGCCGCATCGGCCTCACCATGCGCCAGCCCGGACTCGGGCGGCTCGAATGGGTCCAGGAGGCGCACAAGAAGGCCGAGGAGAAGGCGCCGTCCAAGAAGGCGTCCGCGCCGGCCAAGAAGGAGACGGCCGCGAAGCCGCCGGCCGCGGAGAAGGCATCCTCATGATCAGTCTCAAGGCGTGCAAGAGCTGCCGGTCGATTTCCGAGGGCGCGAAATGCCCCCGATGCGGCGGCGAAACCTCCCGGGAGTGGCAGGGGTACCTGGTTGTAATCGATCCCGAGAAGTCGGAGATCGCTCGCAAGATGGGGATCCATGCCGCCGGCCGGTACGCGCTCCGGGTCAAGTGAGCTCCAGCGGGTCTGGGTCGTCCCGGACGCGCTGCGCCCGACGCTCGCCGAACGGTACGGGCCGGTCTACTCCGGGGAGGAGGCCGCCCGGCGGATCCGCAACCTCGAGCTGTACGCGACCTGCGGCGATCGGGTCACCGCCACCGCCATCTCGACCGGCCATCTGCCGCTCATCGGGATCGTCGATCGCAAGACCCTCCGGCACGAGCCGATCGACCTTCGGAGCTTCGAACTGCTCGCCGCCCGCCGTCAGGTCAAGGTCCCGAACCCCCCCGGGATGCTGACCGAACAGCTCCGCACCGCGGTCAAGGAACTGGTCCGGACCGGGGGGGGCCTGATCGAGGTCGAGGGCGAGGAGGATCTCGGGGCCCTCGCCCTCGTCGAGTCGATGCCCCTCGGGGCCACCGTTATATACGGCATCCCGGGTGAGGGGGCCTCTTTCGTTCGCGTCGACGCGATCGTCAAAGAGCATGTACGGGCCCTCATCGGCCAAATGGAAGTAAGGAGAGTTCCCCGTGGAGATCCGACTCGTTGACCAACGCCCGAATCCGCTGCTGCACCGGCAGGAACTCCGGTTCGAGGTCGTCCATGCGACCGCGCCCACGCCGAACCGGGAGGAGGTCCGCGCCGAGATCGCGAAGCAGGTCGGGGTCGCCAAGGATCGGGTCGTGGTCGAGCGGATGCAGGCCCGGTTCGGCACCGCGACGACGCTCGGCGAAGCGATGGTCTATGAGTCGACCGACCTCGCGAAGCGGACCGAGCGCGAGCACATCCTGATCCGCAACAAGCTCAAGGAGAAGGCCGGCGCGGCCCCGCCCGCCGAGGCCGCGGCAGCGGCTCCCCCCGCCAAGGAGGGCTGAACCGATGGCGAAGGCACGCGTGGGCCTCTACGAGATCAAGGGGGAGGAGCTGGTCCGCTCCCACCGCTCCTGCCCGAAGTGCGGACCGGGCACCTTCCTGGCCGAGCACTCCAACCGGCGCTCCTGCGGCCGGTGCGGCTACTCCGAGTCGAAGGAGCCGACCCCCAAGGAAAGCAAACCCCGGCCCGCCGCGAAGGCCGGCCGGGCCAAGGCCTAGTCCGGCCCCGCGACCGGCCGTCCTCTACTGAAACCTCCGCGCCCGCCGGTAGAGCCGGTGCCCCAGGCGGGGGCTCAGGACGGCGAAAAGACCGAGCGGGAGCGCCCCCTTCCGTTGGGCGACTTCGAAGGTCTCCCAACGGGTCAGCGCCACGACGACCGCCTTGGCGATCTCGGGCCGAAGCACCGAAGGATCGCGGAGGAGCCGGATCACCTCCTCCGAGGCCGCCTGCCCTTCCCACGCCCGGCGGAGCGTCGGGTGATCGACGACCCGCTCCCGCAGGACCGACCGCGCCGGGCGGAGGCTCTCGAGGAACGCCCGACGCCGGTCCATCGACCCGGGGACGTCGTCCCCGGCCGGGTCGGAGTGGCTGCCCGGGTGGACCCGCAGTTCGGTCCAGGGTTCGGGCGTCAGCCGAAGGTCGAGGGGGGAGGCGAGGGCCGCGTAGAGGATCGCCGAGTCGGCGAGCATGCCGCAGCGGCGCAGCCATCGGTCGCTCCCCTCGAGCAGGGACCGACGGATCGTCATCGAGCTCAGGTTGAAGCCGGCGGGGATTCCCCGAAGGGCCGCAAGCGAGCGCCCGGTCCTCGGACCCCGCAGCTCCACCGGGCCCCGGCGGACCCACCGCTCCCGCAGCCGCCGATGGGGGCTGCGGCCCGGGGCCGGCCGACCGTCGGGGCCGATGGGGCGGTAACCGTTCTGCAGGTACCCGAGCGAAGGACGCTCCCGGAACTGTCGGATCGCCTCCCGGATCCGGCCCGTCGCATACCGGTCGTCGTCCTCGAGGAACGCGATGAGTTCGCCGTGGGCGTCCCGGAGACCGTCCGCGACCTTGCCGGCGACCCCCGGCTCCTCCGACGGGACGAATCGGACCGGCTGGAAGCGGGGCGCGTCGAGGATCGGGGGGCGCCGGGGTCCGACGAGCAGGACCTCCGTAGGCTCCCAGGGATCCGATTGGGCGAGGGCCGAATCCAGGGCCTCGGCCACGTAGTCGAGCCGTTGGTGGACCAGCACGAGGACGGTCAGGGAGGGCCCGGACGGCCCGTTCGGCTCGACGGCGCTCACAGCCCCCGCAATCGGGCCGCATCGCCGACGATGAGCGAGATCGGGCCGATCGGCCGGGGCCCGGACTCCACCTGCGAGTCCCGCCCGAGGATGCTCATCCGGAGTTCGACCGGACCCTCGACGCAGGCCCGGTCCATCAGGATCGACTCCCGGAGCCGGGCCCCGGAGATCCGGGCGCCGTCCCCGATCGAGCAGTACGGTCCGATGACGCTCCCCGGGCCGACGACGACCCCGGCGCCGAGCACCGTCGGGCCCTCGATGCGGGCGGTCGGGTCGACAGAGCTCCCGTTCCCGATCCGCACCGGCCCTCGGAGTATGCCGGGGGGCAAGGGCGGGCTCGGGAGGGTGAAGTACGAGGGGGGTCGGCGGGCGAGGACCTCGCGGTTGGCCGCCAGGTAGTCTTCGGGCCGGCCGGTGTCCTTCCAGAAGCCGCGGATCCGCTCGACGCCGACGGGCGCCCCGCTGTGGAGCAGGCCGTCGAGGGCCTCGGTGATCTCGAGCTCGCCCCGGGCCGACGGGGTGAGCCGGTCGAGGATCGGGAAGATGCGGGCGTCGAGGACATAGACCCCCACGAGGGCGAGCGAGCTGCGCGGCTCGGCCGGCTTCTCCGCCAAGGAGACGATCCGCTCCCCCTCGAGCTCGATCACCCCGTAGCGGCGGGGGTCGTCGACCGGGGCGGCGCCGACGACGGCCGCATAACCGCCCCGTTCGAACCGGCGCACGAGCGGCCCGGCCCCCGACTCAAGAAGGTTGTCGCCCAGGTACACGACGCACGGCTCCTCCCCGATGAACTCCCGGGCCCGTCGGACGGCATCGGCAATCCCCCGGGGCTCCTCCTGGAGGAGGTAGCTCACTCGGAGGCCGAACGACCGGCCGTCGCCCACCGCCTCCCGGATCCCCTCCCGCAGCGGACCCAGGACAATGGCGACCTCGCGGACGCCGATGGCCGCGAGGTCCCGGAGGGCATAGAAGAGCATCGGCTCGTTGGCGATCGGCAGCATGTGCTTGTTGCCGGAGAAGGTGAGGGGCCGCAGGCGGGTCCCGTGGCCCCCGGCGAGGAGGAGGCCCTTCACGGCCGGCCCCCCGCCCGCGGTGAACGGCCAGGACGGCGCCGGTCCATGGACGACGGGAGGGGCGGGCCATGAAGAACCTTCCGGTGACGCTTCGATGGGCAGGTTCTTTACCTTCCGCACGGCTGGCGATGACGATGCGAGTCCTGGTCACCGGGGGGGCCGGCTATCTCGGATCGGTCCTGGTCCCCGAGCTGCTCGGCCGCGACCACTCGGTCCGGGTGCTCGACCGACTGTTCTTCGGTGCGGAGCCGCTCGCATCGGCCGGACCTCCCGAGCGGCTCACGATCCAGCGGGACGACATCCGCTGGTGCGATCCGCAGGTGCTGACCGGATTCGACGCGGTCGTCGATCTCGCCGCGCTGAGCAACGATCCCGCCGGGGCGCTCGATCCTTCCAAGACCTTCGAGATCAATCAGCGCGGGCGGATCCGGATCGCGACGCTCGCCCGGGCCGCCGGGGTACGGCGCTACCTCCTGCCGTCGTCGTGCAGCGTCTACGGCTTCCATCCCGACCTTCGCAACGAAGGTTCGGAGATCGCCCCGCTCACGGCCTACGCCCAGGCCAACGCGATGGCCGAAGCCGGGGTCCGCGCGCTCTCGAGCCCGGAGTTCTCGGTCACCGTCCTGAGGCTCGCGACGCTCTACGGCCCCTCGCCCCGGATGCGGTTCGACCTGGCCCTCAACGGGATGACCCGCAGCGGCCTCGTCGACCACCGGGTGCCGCTCATGCGGGACGGCGGCCAGTGGCGCCCCTTCGTGGATGTCCGGGACGCCGCCCGGCTCATCGTCGACCTCCTCGAGGCCCCCCTCGATCAGGTCCGCGATGGGCTCTTCAACGTCGGCTCGAACGAGCAGAACTACCCCCTGCGCCGGCTCGCCGAGATCGTCGCCGAGGGCCTCGAGGGTCACCCCGAGATCACCCTGTACGGGGATGCGGACCGGCGGTCGTACCGGGTCGACTTCTCCCGCCTCCAGGAGCGATTCGGCTTCCGGCCCCGGCATACGCCCGAGTCGGCCGTCCGGGAGATCGCCGAACGATGGGCCGACGGGCGCCTCCCGCGCGGCCCGATCACCGAGACCGTCACCTGGTACCGGCACCTCTTGAGCGGCTCGCCGGAGGGCGAGGCCGTCCGTCTCCGGGGGGTGATTCTGTAGACCCATGGCGCTGGAGGGACTCGGGCGCCGGAGCCTGACCCGACGGCCGGACGAGCGGGGGTACTTCGCGGAGATCCTGCGGAGCGACTGGACCGATTTCACCCTCGGCGAGGCCCCGGTCCAGGCGAACCTCTCGATGAGCTATCCGGGGATCGTCCGGGCCTGGCACCGACACGCGCGCGGCCAGGTCGACTACTTCATCGTCGTCCAGGGGGCCCTCAAGATCGCCGCGTACGACGACCGACCCGGCTCGGCGACCCGGGGGGAGCTCTCCGAGCTCGTCGCCAGCGCCGACCACCTGGAGGTCCTCCGGGTCCCCGGCCACTTCTGGCACGGCACCTGCGCGGTCGGACACGGACCGGCCCTGGTCGTCTACCTCGTGAGCCGCCTTTACGACGCCGCGAAGCCCGACGAGGAACGCCGCCCGTGGAACGACCCCGCGATCCGGGACCCCGCGACCGGGGCGCCGTACGACTGGCACCGGCCCCCCCACAAGTAGGGACCATGCGGTGGCTGATCCTCGGCGGCTCCGGCCAGATCGGCGAGGCGCTGGCCGCCCGGCTTCGGGCCCGCGGCGAACCGGTCGCCGCCACGTACCGCACCCGGCCGCCGCAGGTCCCCGGGGTGGAATCGCTGCCCTGGGTCAAGGGGGGGCCGACCGAACTGCCGTGGGAGCGGCTGCGCCCCGACGTGGTGATCGACGCCGCCTCGTTGCGGTGGGTCGACTACTGCGAAACCCACCCCGAGGAGGCGGAGCGGGTCAACCGTGCCGGCACCCTTCGGGCCGCGCGGGGGGCGCGGACGGTCGGGGCCCGGTACCTGCTGATCTCCACCGACTATGTCTTCGGGGCCCCGACGCCGGCCCCGCACCCGGAGTCGGAGCGGCCCGAACCGCGCTGCGTCTACGCCCGCACCCTCCGGGCGGCCGAGACGGACCTGCTGGCCGAGGACGACCGGGCGGTCGTCCTTCGGACCTCCACCGTCTACAGCTGGCGGCCCCAGGACCTCCTCGAGGCGCCGGGGCGCCCGGCCCGGCCCAACTTCGCCACCTGGCTGGTCGGCGAACTCAACGCCGGCCGGAGCCCACGGGTCGTGGTCGACCAGGTGAGCGCCCCGACCTACGCCCCGGATCTCGCCGAGGCGATCGAGGCGCTCGCCGCCCGACCGTCGGCGGTGGGGATCTTTCACGCGACCGGAGCCACGGCCCTCTCCCGGTATGATTGGGCGGTCCGGCTGCTCGAATCGATCGGGGCGCCCACGGCGCCGGTCGTCCCGGTCTTGACGCCGTCGCTCGGGCAGGCGGCGCCCCGGCCCTCCAACAGCACCCTCGGTCTCGCCCGGCTGACCCGAGAGACCGGTCGGTCGATGCCCGACCTCACCGATCAGCTTCGGCGCTGGGCGTCCGCCGTCGGCGCGAGGGCTTAGAGCGCCCCGTCGCGGTGGTGGAGAAGTCGGTCCCGGATCACGTCCCCCAGCGCGAGGGCGGAGGTGGCCGCGGGGGACGGCGCGTTGACGACGTGGAGCGATCGCGGGCCGTCGATCAGGACGAAGTCGTCGACGAGCCGACCGGCCCGGTCGACCGCCTGCGCCCGGATCCCGGCCCCTCCGGGGCGGAGGTCCTCGTCGGTGATCGACGGCACCATCGCCCGGAGGTCCCGAGCGTAGATGGAGCGGCTGAGCGAGCGGAGCTCCTCATAGAGGCCGGTGCGGGCCCAGCGGCGGGCGAGCGCCCAACTCCCCGGATGAAGCGCCAGGGTCGCCAGGTCCCGCACCGAGAATTCGTGGCGCCGGTAGGCCTGCCGCCCCAGCGCCAAGACGGCGTTCGGGCCGGCTTCGATGCCCCGATGCAGGGTCAGCGTCACGTGGACACCGAGGAACGGGAGCGCCGGGTCCGGGACCGGGTAGAGCAGGTGGTTCAATCCCCACCGATCGGGGTCGCGCAGCGAGTAGTACTCCCCCCGGAACGGCACGATCTGGACGGTCGGGTCGGCCCCGCAGCACCGGGCCAGGCGGTCGGCCTCGATGCCGGCGCATCCGACCAGCATCCGGGCCTCCAGGATCCCCCCCCGGTGCTCGATCTCCACTCCGTCCGAGGTCACGGAGGCGCGGAGGAGTTCGCTCCGGGTCCGGACGGTCCCGCCCAGATCCTCGATGTCCCGAGCGTAGCTCCGGGCGACCGCGGCGTAATCGACGATGCCGGTGCCCGGGACCTCGAGGGCCGCGAGCCCACAGGCCCGGGGTTCCAGGGCCCGGATCTCCTCGGCCGAACGCCAGCGAACCCCCTCGACGCCGTTCGCGGCGGCCCGCTCTCCGATGGTCCGGAGACGGGCGAGCTGGTCCGGCCGGGTGGCGATGATGAGCTTGCCGGGGATCCGGTGCTCCAGCCCCTTCGTGCTCAAGTAGTCGAGCAGCCGTCGGCGTCCGTCGACGCAGAGCCGGGCCTTGGCCGATCCGGGACGGTAGTAGGCGCCCGAGTGGATCACGCCGCTGTTGTGGCCGGTCTGGCCGTGGGCGATCGCGTTGCCGCGTTCAAGGACCACCACGTGAAGGCCGGGGCGGGCCCGGAGGAGGGCGCGGGCACTCGCCAGCCCGACGATCCCGCCGCCGACAACCGCCACGTCCGTTCGTTCGGTCATCCCGGGCGGGCCCTCCGGCCGGCTTCAGGGGAACAAGGGTATAATCTCGCTGGGTTCCGCACGGACGGTGCCCCATGGCCATTCGGATCGCCGTTCCCAAGGAAACCACTCCGGGCGAACGCCGGGTTGCGTTGGTCCCCGAGGTCGTCAAGAAGCTGACGAAGTCCGGCTGGGAGGTCCTGATCGAACCGGGGGCCGGCGAGTCGGCGGGCTTCCCCGACGCCGAATTCACCGCCGCCGGGGCCCGGATCGAGGCCGACCCGGCCCAGTTGTGGGGCTCGTCGGCGATCGTGCTCAAGGTGGCGATCCCCAGCGAGGCCGAGACGGCCCGGCTCGCGGCGGGAGCGATCGTGGTGGCGCTCATGAACGCCCACCGCAACCTCGACCGGGTGCGGGCGCTGAAGAACCGGCCCGCGACCGCGTTTGCGCTCGAACTCATCCCCCGGATCACCCGGGCCCAGAGCATGGATGTGCTCTCCTCCCAGGCGACCGTGGCCGGCTACAAGGCGATGCTCATCGGTGCCGACCAGGTGCCGAAGTTCCTCCCGATGCTCACCACCGCGGCCGGCACGATCCGCCCCGCGAAGGCGCTCATCCTGGGGGCCGGCGTCGCCGGCCTCATGGCGATCGCCACGGCCCGGCGGCTCGGCGCGATCGTGGAGGCCTATGATGTCCGGCGCGCCGCCGGGGAACAGGTGCGCAGCCTCGGCGCCAAGTTCCTCGAGCTCGCGATCAACGCCGAGGGCCAGGGGGGGTACGCGCGGGAGCTGACCCCCGAGGAGAAGGCCCAGGAGAAGGCGATGGTCGCGACGGCGGTCGCCGAGGCGGACGTCATCGTGACCACCGCGGCGATCCCCGGTCGCAAGGCGCCGGTCCTGGTGACCCGGGAGATGGTCGAGCGGATGCGCCCCGGCGCGGTGCTCGTCGACCTGGCCGCCGAGTCGGGCGGCAACTGCGAGTTGACCCGGCCCGGCGAGACGGTCTCGGTCCACGGGGTGACCCTGGTCGGGCCGCTCAACCTGCCGAGCCAGCTCCCGTACCACGCGAGCCAGATGTTCGCGAAGAACCTGCAGGCGTTCCTCGGCCTGCTGATCACGAAGGAGGGCACCTTGGTGACCGACTTTTCCGATGAGATCCTGGCCCAGAGCCTCCTGGTGAGCGGCGGCGAGGTCCGCCATGCGCCCACCCAGAAGCTGCTGGAGGGAGGGACGTAGATGGACGTCTACGCCGCCCTCTTCGTCGTCGTCCTCTCGGCGTTCCTGGGGTACGAGGTCATCAGCCGGGTACCGGTGCTCCTCCACACCCCGCTCATGAGCGGGTCGAACTTCATCCACGGGATCGTGCTCGTGGGGGCGATGGTCGCCTTGGCCATCGCCCAGACGCCGCTCGAGCAGGCGGTGGGGTTCGTGGCCGTCGTGATGGGGGCGATGAACGTGACCGGTGGCTACGCGGTCACCGAGCGGATCCTCGCGATGTTCGACCGCTCGAAGAAGCAGGGAGGATCGCCGTGATCGACTTCATCGATCCCATCTACCTGCTCGCGGTCATCGTCTTCATCTTCGGGCTCAAGGGGATGAGTTCCCCCAAGACGGCCCGCGGAGGGATCGTCGCGGCCGGGGTCGCGATGCTGATCGCGGTCGTCGCGACGGCCGCCGCGTTCTTCTTCCCCACCACCGCGAGCCTGCTCGGGCTCTCGGGGACACCGGCGCTCGTGAACCTCGCCCTGATCGCCCTCGGCATCGGGATCGGGGGCGGGCTCGGCTACTACGCCGCCAAGAAGGTCCAGATGACCGCCATGCCCCAGATGGTCGCCGCCTACAACGGCATGGGCGGCGGGGCCGCCGCGGCGATCGCCGCGGTCGAGCTGCTCGCCGGGAGCGGCATCAACGGGCTCAGCGTCGCGGGCGCGGTCATCGGGAGCGTCTCCATCGCCGGGAGCCTGATCGCCTTCCTGAAGCTCCAGGGCTGGATGCGCCAGCGGCCCATCGTCTACCCGCTCCAGCAGCCGACCAACATCGCGGTCTTGATCGTCGGCGTCTTCTTCGGCGTCCTCTCGGTGGTGATGAACCAGGGGGTCTACCTCCTGCCGTTCTTTGTCCTCACCCTGCTCTTCGGGATCCTGCTGACGCTGCCCATCGGCGGGGCCGACATGCCGGTCGTGATCTCCCTCTTCAACGCGCTGACGGGGATCGCGGTCGCGATGGACGGCTTCTCGATCCAGAACTACGCGATGATCGTCGCGGGGATCCTCGTCGGCGCGGCCGGTACCCTGCTCACGGTCCTGATGGCCCGGGCGATGAACCGGTCGATCCCGAGCGTGCTGTTCGGGGCGTTCGGGGCCACCGAGGAGGTGGGCGGGTCGATCCAGGGGTCGCTCAAGCCGATCGAGCCGGACGATGCGGCGTCGCTCCTCGCCTATGCGGGCCAGGTCGTGATCGCGCCCGGCTACGGGATGGCGGTCGCCCAGGCCCAGCAGAAGGTCAAGGAGCTGGTCGATGCCCTCGAGGCGAAGGGCGTGACGGTGAAGTTCGCGATCCACCCGGTCGCGGGCCGCATGCCGGGCCACATGAACGTCCTCCTCGCCGAGGCGGGGGTCTCCTACGACCACCTCTACGACCGCGACGAGATCAACCCCGAGTTCGCGACGACCGACGTGGTCCTGGTCATCGGGGCCAACGATGTCGTCAATCCGGCGGCCCACCGCCAGGGCAGCCCGCTCTTCGGCATGCCGATCCTCGACGTCGAGAACGCGAAGAACGTCCTGGTGATCAAGCGCGGGCAGGGCAAGGGGTTCGCGGGCATCGAGAACGACCTCTTCTACAAGGACAACTGCCGGATGCTCTACGGCGACGCCCAGGCGGTCGTCGGGAAGCTCATCCAGTCGCTCAAGACGGTGTGAGGCCCGCCGTCCGCCGCCCCCGCTCGGGGCGGACGGCGGTCGCCTTGAGATACAGGTACGATGCGACCCGAGGCCGCAACCCCAAGGCCCGGACCGACGACTCGGTGAGAAGGGCCCGGAGCCGGACGCCGTGGGTCCGGAACGTCACCTCGACCCGACCGAGGCCCCGGGGCCGCAGCTCGACCACCCGGGCCCGCAGCACGTTCCGGGCGCTGGAGGGGAACCGCCCGGGGGCCACCAGCAGCGCATCGGGGGAGATGCGGAGCCGTACCTTCGCTCCCGGGCGGCCGCGGAAGGCGACCACGAGCCGAACCCCGCCCGTCAGCTCCACGACCGGGGGCCGCCCGCCCCGGTAGATCCCGGTGAGACGGTTCCAGCCGCCCGGGGGGCCCTCGTCCGGTCCGGCCCCGGCGGAGCGAAGCAGCCTCCGGCCGAAGGCGGTGAGGTGGGTCCCGCCCGCCCCGCCGCCCCCCCGTGTCGACCGGGTGACCGGGCGCTTCCAACCCCGCTCGAGCCGCCGGATCCGGTAGACTCCGCGGTCCCGGCCGATCCCGATCTGACGGCAGGCGTCCACCAGGGTGCCGGAGTCGGCCAATGCGCTGAGGAGCTGATGGTCAAGCGGGGTCAGCCAAGGCTTCTGGGGCATCGCGGCCGGCCTCCTCGCCGAGGGGATGGACCTCGTCGGTATTCAAACTGACCCGGACGATATCGCCGACGTTCGGGAGGGGCCCGGGCCCGTCCCACTCCCCGATCAGGCGCAACCCGTGGGACTCCACGACGAGGGCGCTCCGCCGCCCGAGGGTCCGGAAGGAGTGGACCCGGGCCGACGCATCCGGCCGCCCGGCCCCCCCGGGGGAGATCCCGAGCGCGCCGGCGAAGAAGGCGACCCCGTCGGGGCCGAGGTGACCGATGAGCTGGCGCCGCAGTTCGGAGTCCTCGGGAAGCCGGTCGATCTCCGCCGGGGTCGGGAGGTTGTCGAGTCCCTGGAAGCGGGCGGCGAACCGGTTGCCGGGGCCCGCGAGGAACCGGTCGAGCGGCCCCTCGAACCGGCTCCGGCCCCGGTCGAGGAGATGGACCCGGTCGGCGAGCCCCCAGACGGTCGGCGGCTCATGGGCGACGAACAAAACCGGGACCCCTTCGATCCGGACGATCGATCGGAGGAGCGAGATCAGGTCCTCGCGGCCCTCGACATCGACCGCGGCCATCGGCTCGTCGAGCAGCAAAAGTCGCGGCGCGGCGGCCAGCGCCCTCGCCAGGGCCACCCGCTGGCGTTCGCCCGTACTCAGGGTTGCGGGGTAGCGGGAGTCGAGCCCCTTCAGTCCGACCCGTTCGATCCACCGTCGGGCCTCGCTCCGCGCCGAGGCCTCGCCCCGGAGCCGGCCGGCGTAGGCCACGTTCGCCTCCACCGTTCGGTGGGGGAGAAGGCCGAGGCCGGCCGGGACGTAGCCGACCCGACGCTCCTCGGGGGGCCGGTGGGTGATCTCCTCGCCCTCAAGCCAGAGCCGGCCGTGGGTCATCGGGGCGAGGCCGGCGACCGCCCGGACCAGGGTCGTCTTACCGGCCCCGTTCGGCCCGATCAGGGCCGAAGCCGAGCGGGCGGGTAGGCGGGCCGAGATGGGGCCGAGCCGGAATCCCCCGACCGACGTTCGGAGACCTTCCAGCACCAGGCCGTCGTCGCTCAAGCACCCACCGAGCCTCGGTTCCAGGGGAGCCGGCCGTTCCGTTCGAGGATCCGGACCGCCAGGAAGGCCGCCAGGGCGATCAGGAGCAGTAGGGCCGCCGCGGAGGCGGCGGCGCCCAGCGCCCCCTCCTGGTAGAGGTTGAAGATGTAGACCGGGGCCGGGTTGGTGACCGGCCCGCCGTAGGGCGGCGACGGGATTACGGTGTACGCGAGGATGAGAAAGCCCCCGATCTCGCTGATCGAACGGGCCCAGCTGAGGAGCGCCCCCGCGAGGATGCCGCGCAACGAAAGGGGGAGCGTCACGTCGAGGAAGGCGTCGGTCGGTGTGGCCCCCAGGGTCCGGACCACCTCGACCGTCGAGCGGTCGACCGCAAGGAACGCCTGCTCGCTGGCCAGGACGGTGTAGGAGGCCCCGACGTAGACCATCACCAGGACGACCCCCCAGATCGTGTCGAAGACGGTGAGGCCGGCCCGCTGCAGAATGCCTCCCACCACGGTCCCCGGCATGACCCAGAGGAGGAGCGCCAGGCCGACCACGAGGTGGGGGACCAGCACCGGCAGGGTCACGGCCGAGCTCACCCAGGCCTTCCCCGGAAAACTCCGCCGGGCCAGAAGGTAGCCGAGCGGAACCCCCAGGACGACGACCACCCCGAGGGCGATCAGGGAGGCCAGAACGGTCACCTCCAGCGCGCTCCAGAAGTCGGGGCTTTGGGCCTCGTTGAGGATTCCCCCGGGGGTCGCGAAGATGAATAGGGCGATGAGCGGCAGCACAAACAGCCCGAGCAGCGACGCCGACAGGATTGCGGCGATCCCGGTCGGAAGGTTCCGGAGCCCCACGGTCGTTCAGCCGATACCGGCCGCCAAGAGGGGGGGCAGGGGTTCGGCCAGGGCGCCGAGCGCGGACGGGAGCGCCGAAGGGTGGTCGGCCCAGGCGGGGAAGATCGGCGTGAACCCGGCGGAGACGAGGACCGTACGGGTCGTGGGCGAGAGCAGGTACGCGACGAAGAGCTGACCGAGGGCCGAGTCGGGCGCCGACGCGGGGACCGTGACCGCGAAGAGGATCGGGCTTCCCGTCACCCGTTGGAGCCCGGTGGCCCCCTCGATCTGGGTTGCCGCGGTCGCGTACCGGGCGAGCGCGGTCTGGTTGGTCGATCCCAGATCGACGGTCCAGGGCAGGGCCACGTAACTCAGGTTCGAGGCAAGGGCGTAGGAACGGTAGATCAAAAACGCGGAGACGGCTCCGGTTCGGATCAGTGCGGCGGCATCCGCTTCGGGGGCGATCCGGGTCGTGGCCGGGTTGGGCGTCGCGAAGCCTCCGGGGGCCCCCCGATAGAAGTGGGCGTAGAGCCCGGAGCCCATCGCCACCCCCGAGCCGTTGGCCCCCGCAAGCTCCTGGGCGAAGATCTCGGCGTAGCCGAGCGGGTCGATCGAGGCGTTCGCGACGCCCAGCAGGACCCCCGGGGCTTCGAGCCGGCCGGCCCAGTTGGTCGAGTTGAGGCCGGCGAATGCCGCGACCGAAGGATTGTAGACCAGGACCATGGGGTCGGAGGCGAAGACCAGCTCCCACGCCGCGCCGTGGGGTTCGAGGAGCTCGGGGATCAGCCGGTAGTCGGCGACGGCCGCGACATCGTAGCGGACCTGGAGGGCCCCGATCGACTTCAGGAGCGCGATGCTCCCCTCGAACGTCTGGGCCGCCGCCGGGGCCTGGACCCCGGGGGTCTCCTGGGCGAAGGTGGCGCCCAGCCCCGGCAGGATGGGCGCGAGGGTGCCGGCCGCACCCACCCAGAGGGTCGACGCCGACGATCCGGAGGGGGACGTCGAGGCGCCCCGGGCATACCAGCCTCCGGCCAACCCGGCGATGAGGACCGCGACGAGGGCGACGACCGTCCACAGCCGCTGAGTCCGAGGGGACATGAATGTGGCAAAATAACACATTATATAACGCTCCGCCCGAGGAGCCACCGGGGGCGATGGGGGGCGCCGGTTAACGTCAAAGCCCAGCCGGGGGAAGCGGGGGCGATGGACGGCTTCCAGCTCTCGCCCGGGATCACCCCGTTCTTGACCGATCTCTTCGTCGGCCTGGTCCCGCTCGCCCTCGGGCTGGAGCTCGGGCTGTTCCGCGGTCGAGGGCGCTGGTCGCCGGCGCTGGCCGGCGGCCTCCTCAGCATGGCGCTGGTCAAGATCGCCACCGACCCCACCGATCTGCCCGATCTGGTGGTCGCCCTCTGGGGTGCGGCCACCGCGCTCGTCTATGGCTATGCCGGACGCCGGGCCGGGGGGTGGGATGCGTCGGCCCCGGCGCGCGGATTCCTCCTGGTCGTGGCGGTCGGGGCCGTCGGCCTCGGGCTGCTCAAGGCGACGACCGATGTCTGGGATCCGTTCGACCTGATGCTCGGGATCCTCGAGGTGGTGGGGGGTCTCGCTCTCGGGGGCCTGATCGGGCTCAGGGCCCGACGGTCATCGGTCGGCGGGCCCGGGGGCCCGACCCCCCGGGGAGCGTCAGGCCTTCGGTAGCCGGGCCCGCAGCCCCTCGAGGATCTGGAGCCGCTCGAGGCCCTTGCGGATCCCGCGGTCCATCTCCGGTAACGGGTGGGCGGCAAGGAACTCGCGAAGGGCCTTCGGGTCCTTGAGCCCCCACCGGGGGAGGCAGAACTCGGGCAGGCTCGACACGAACGGGGTGCCCTGGACGACCCGGCGGATCTCGTCGAGACGACTCTGGAAGAACGTCCAACTCGGTCCGACCCCTTCCGGGCTTCCCGACGAGGTGATCAGCGCCTGGACCAGGTAGATCCGGCTCACCTGGCCGCTCAGGGTCAGCTCGAGGAGCTCCTGGAGCTGGTCGCCGGACCGGGTGTAGGCGAGCGCGGTGACCAACCGGACCCCCTCCTCGTCCCGGGTCTCCTTGAGCAGGGCCGACCGTAGTTCGGCAAACCCGTCCCCTCCCCCCTCCCGGACCCGGCCGATGAGCACCCCGGTACGGATCGAGGGGTCCTGGTCGGCGTACCGGGCGAACCGGGCCGCCAGCGCCCGGGCGGTCTCCGGGTGGGAGACGGCGCTTTCGATCAGGAGGGGTTCCCGCTCGGCGGCATGGTTCTCCGGTTCGCCGGCCTTCGGGTCCAGGCCGAGGCGGCGGCGCTGGCGGGCCAGGAACTCCTGCTGGAGCGCCGCGACCGGGCCGGCGTACTGGACCAGTCGGGCGAGGGCGGTGAGTTGACCTTCCAGCTGGACCACGAGGATGTGATCGGAGGTGTCGAGCGCCCGCTCGACCCAGCGCCGGTACTGCGCGAAGTCGACGCGGCCCGCCTGAAGCAGGGCGTAGAGATCGTCCAGCAGTCCCCAGCGGTCGACCGGGGCCAGATCGGGCCAGGCCCGGCCCAGCGCCTCGTAGCCCTCGGCATCGTATTCCACCCGGTAGAAGCCGTGGCGGCCGGCGTTCAGCAGGACGGGGACTCCGGGCGGCGCCTCGAGGGTGGTCTCGGCCCCTTCCATGAGCCGGCGGCCTTCCGTCGTCCCGATCCGGTAGGTCAGCGGCACCGGCCAGAGCTGGGGCGGGGGGGTGCCCAGGTAGCGGAACGGCTGTTGGGCGATCCGGACCGTCGTCCCCGACCGACGGGCCACCAAGATGGGGTAGCCCGGGACGCCGGTCCACGTATCGAGGATCCGGTCAACAGGTTGCTGGGACGCCTCAGCGAGGTGCCGCCACAAATCGGAGCCCCGGGAGTTCCCGAAGGCGAACTCGCGGAGGTACTCATGGACCCCTTGACGGAATGCCGCTTCGCCGAGGTAGGCCTCGACCATCCGCAGTACGCTCGCCCCCTTGCCGTAGGAGATGCCGTCGAACACCTGCCGGATCTCGAGCGGGCTCTTCACCTCCACCCGGATCGGATGGGTCGACTCCATCCCGTCCAGCACGAGTGCCCCCGCCGTCCGGCCGACCAGCAGGGTCGAGAACGCCTCGTGTTCGGGGAAGACCCGGTCCTGCATCTTCGTGCCCATGAACGTGGCGAAGCTTTCGTTGAGCCAGAGGTCGTTCCACCAGGCCATGGTGACCAGGTCGCCGAACCACATGTGGGCGAGTTCGTGGGAGATCACCGAGGCGCTCAGGCGGCGGAGGTTGACCGTGCTGCTCGGCTCGAGGAGAAGGATCCGCTCCCGGAAGGTGATCGCCCCCCAGTTCTCCATGGCCCCCGCCCCGTACTCGGCGACCGGGATGAGGTGAAGCTTCGGCAGCGGGTACGGGATGCCGTAGTACTCCTCGAACGCGGCGAGGAGCCGCGGGGTGGCGTCCAAGGCGAACTCCGTGGAATCCTCCCGGCCCTTGGGGTACGCCAGGTGGACCGGGATCCGGAACGCGTGGGAACTCTTCTCCTGGAACGGGCCGACGCCCCAGAAGACCAGGTAGGTGGCCATCGGGGGGGTCGGCTGGAACTTCCAACGGCGACGTGGCCCGTCGGCGGTGACCTCGACGGCGGGGGTGTTGAAGATCACGCCCAGGTCGGCGGCCGCCTCGATCTCCGCCTCGAAGACCGCCTTCTGGTCGGGGCGGTCGATGCACGGAAAGGCCTGACGGGCCGACGCCGGCTCGAAATCGGTCGAATAGATCTGGTCGTGGCCGAACCGGCTCCGGTAGTACCCGACGAGGCCGGAGCCCGTCGCCGATCCTTCGAAGTCGAGCCGGACCCGGGCCTGGGCCGAAGCGGGACTGCCGCGGAGGACCCACTCTTGGGCGTCCGCACGGACCTCCAAGGGGAACGGGGCGCCGTTGTACTGCGCCTGCTTCGGCGTCAACCCGAGGGCATTGACGGCGAGGTCGGCCGGGGCGTCGGCGATCTCGATCTCGACCGTGCCGTGGAAGGTCGGTTGGGGGGCGTCGAGGACCAGGTGGAGGCGGTAGCGTTGGACCCGCATGCATCGGCATGGGACGGGGACTGTTAATGCTGACGGGAACGCCCCGGCCCCCGAAGTTAAGCTTGACGGCTCCGTGCGGTGCCCATGACGGTGGCCGGAGGCCGGACCGAGGAGTTTTTCGATTGGCTCCAGAGCCACGCCGGGGTCCGTCACAACCTCTCCCTGAGCGGGATGGGCGGTGTGGTGCGTCTGCCCCGGCCCGCCCCGCGGGAGATCGATCGGGCGACGGCCCCGACCCTGCGATCCAGGGTCGCCGACGGGCTGAACGTCGACCCCCGACGGGTCGTCCTCACGCACGGCGCGACCGAAGGCAACTCGCTGGTCCTCTTCTACCTCGCCCGAACGGGCCGGCGATCGGGGGGGAGCGCGGGCCGGGTCCGCGCCTGGATGCCCGAATACCTCCCGCTGTGGGAGGCGGCTCTGGCCGCCGGCTTCCGGGCGGCCTCCGGCGGGGGGTCGGCGGACCTTGCCGTGGTGTCGAACCCCCGCAATCCGGAAGGGACGCTCTGGGATCGCCGGGAGATCGAGGCCCGGGCGGACGGCCAACGGGCGATCCTGATCGACGAGACGTTCCGGGAGTTCACCGAGGTCCCCTCCCTGGCCGCCGGCGGCCGTCGGGGCTGGTGGTGCACCGGGACCTTCACGAAGGTCTACGGAGGCGATGCGCTCCGCGTCGGCTGGGTCGTCGCTCCCCCCGAAGCGGCCGACGATTTCCGCCGCTGGCACACCCTGCTGGGGGATGCGATCGCCCCGCCGTCGATCGCCGGCGCGCTCCGATGCCTGGACGAGCGTGACCGCATCCTCCGGGCCGTCCGGGCCCGGTTCGTCCGGTACCGGTCGCTGCTCGCGCTCCATCGCCCCGAGGCGGCCCACCTGGCGGCCCCGGTCTTCTTCGACCGGACGGAAGGGATCGATACCCGCCGCCTGGCCCTCCGGGCCCTTCGGCGCTCGATCCTGGTGGCCCCGGGCGCCTACTTCGGCGACCCGGGAGGGGTCCGGATCTGCCTTACCCGCCGCCGGTTTCCGGACGATTTCGCAGCCTACCTACGATTCCGTACGGCCGGGCCCCGGGGGCGGTCCCGTCCTCGACCGGTCCAAACGGCTTTACGTGGGACCCCCCTGACTTCCCCGTGAGTGTATGGCGACGAAAAACTCCCCGACTCCCCCCTCCGACGGCGCGTCGAACCCCGGTCCGGGCGCCGGCCGAGGGGTTCAGATCCGGGTGCCGATCCCCGGCCCCAAGGCCCGGGCGATCATCGCCGGTGACGAACAGTACCTGATCCGGTCGACCAAGTCGGCCCCGGTGGTCGCCGCCTCCGGTGACGGCGTCTGGGTCACCGACGTCGACGGGAACCGGCTCCTCGATTTCGCCTCGGGCATCTCGGTCCTCAATGTCGGCCACTGCCATCCGGCCGTGGTGCGCGCGGTCCAGGAGCAGGCGGCCCGTCTCCCCCACTTCGCCGGGACCGATTTTTACTACGACCTCCAGGTGGAGCTCGCCCACAAGCTCTCCGACCTGGCACCGATGGACGGGCCGTCCAAGGTCTTCTTCACCAACAGCGGCACCGAGAGCGCGGAGGCGGCCCTCAAGCTGGCCCGCTGGCAGCGCCAGCGGCCGATCACGATCGGCCTATTGGGGGCCTTCCACGGCCGGACGATGGGGTCGCTCACGATGACCGCCTCGAAGCCGGTCCAGCGGGCCCGCTTCGACGCCTATGCGGGCGGGGGCCACCACATCCCGGCCCCCACGTGCTACCGGTGCCCGTACCAGCTGGAGTACCCGAGCTGCGACCTCTACTGCGCCAAGATCCTCAAGGAGCTCTACTTCGAGACCTCGATCCCGCCCGACGATGTGGCCGCGTTCATCGCGGAGCCGGTCCTGGGCGAAGGCGGGTACGTCGTGCCTCCTCCGGGGTGGCACCGGGCGATCCGGTCGATCCTGGACGAGCACGGGATCCTCTTCATCGATGACGAGGTCCAGGCCGGGATGGGCCGGACGGGCCGTTGGTTTGCGATCGAGCATCATGGGGTGAAGCCGGACCTCGTCACGATGGCGAAGGCGTTGGGGAGCGGCATCCCCATCGGGGCGATGATCGCTCGCGCCTCGCTCGACTATCCGGTCGCCGGGGCCCATTCGAACACCTTCGGCGGCAACCTGGTCGCCGCGGCGAGCGCCCTCGCGACCATCGGCGTCATCGAGCGGGAGAAGGTCTTGGAGAACACGCGTCGGCAGGGGGCCTACCTCCTGGAGCGGCTCCGGGAGCTCATGGGCCGGTTCGAGCAGATCGGCGATGTGCGGGGCCTGGGGCTGATGATCGCGACCGAGTTCGTCGAGGATCGGACCCGCAAAGTCCCGGCGGTGGCCTTCCGCGACCGGGTCCTGGCCGAAGCGGCCCGCCGGGGCCTGATCCTGCTGGGCTGCGGTCGATCGTCGATCCGCTACATCCCGCCGCTCATCATCCAGCGGGCCGAGATCGACGAAGGGGTCGAGATCCTCGAGGCCTCCCTCCGGGCGGCGCGCGACGCGCTATGAAGGTCGGGCGCCTTGGCGCCTCCGGCCGGGTCGCCCTCACCGAGACGGACGTGCCGGTCGCCGGTCCCGGCGAGCTCGTCGTCCGGATGGCCGCCTGCGGCATCTGCGGCACCGACCTTGAGAAGGTCCGCGGCGGCTACTCGCGCAGCACCACCTTGGGCCACGAGCCGGTCGGGGTCGTCGAGTCGGTCGGGGCCGGCGTAGAGGCCCCGAAGGTCGGCGACCGGGTCTTCGTCCACCACCACGTGCCCTGCTACCAATGCACCGTCTGCGCGCGGGGCGAGTACCCGTTCTGCGCGGAGTACGCCCGGACCAACCTCGATCCCGGGGGGTTTGCCGAACACTTCCGGGTCTCCCGGGCGCATGTCGAACGGGGCGCGGTCCTCCGGCTCGACGACTCGATCGACTGGGCCACCGGCACGCTGCTCGAACCGGCCGGCTGCGCCCTCACGGCCCTCCACCGGGTCGGCTTCGCCGAGGGCCAGTCGGTCCTCCTGGTCGGCCTCGGTCCGGTGGGCCTCCTCTACGGCCGGCTCGCCCGGGCCCTGGGGGCCCGATGGGTCGGGGGGGCCGAGATCTCGGCCCTCCGACGGAGGGCCGCCGAGGCGGGGGGATTCGATGCGACCGTCGACCCGCGCGACCCCGCCGAGGTCCGGCGGCTGGTCGACTCGGCGACCGGGGGCGAGGGGGTCGATCTGTCCGTCGTCGCGGCGAGCGCCGCATCGGCCGCCCGGCTGGCCCTCGGCCAGGTCCGCCGGGGCGGGACCGTGAACCTCTTCGGGGTCCCGGAGCCGGAGGCCCGGCTCGAGGAACCGCTCCAGTCGCTCTACCTCCGGGGACTCCGGGTCATCCCCGCCTACGCCACCACCGATCCCGAGATCCGGGCCGTCCAGGAGATGGTCGTCACGGGCCGGCTCCGACTCGATGGGCTGGTCTCGGACCGGTTTCCGTTGACCGAGATCGCGGCGGCCTTCGACCGGGCGGCCCGACCCTCGGAGAGCCTGCGGGTCGTCGTCACCGGTCCCGGGGCGGGCTCCGGTTAGCCTTCGGCCGCCGCGCCCAGGATCCCGTCCTGGAGCCGGTGGCCGGCCCGGACCCGGGCGCCCGGCCCGACGATCGAGCCGATCACCGACGCTTCCCGTTCGATCGTCGCGCCGGCCATGACCACGCAGTTCGCGAGGTGGGCGCCCGGTTCGACCACGGCGTGCTCGTCCAGGGTCACGAAGTCACCGAACGAGGCGCCGGTCGCCCGGGCCGTCGAGGCCGCGGCGACCTGCGCCGACCCGAGGGCTCCGGGGGGACGGCCCCGGTGGGCCGCCCGCCCGTGCTGGAAGAGGAGCCGTTGGGCGTTGAGGAGCCGGGTCGGGGTCCCGGCGTCTTCCCAGAAGGTGGAGAAGCGGAAGCCGTACACGCCTTGGGGGAGCAGTCCCGGAACGATCTCCCGCTCGAAACTCACCGGGACGCCCCGGGGGATCGATTCGAGGACCGAGCGGGCCCAGAGGGCGACCCCGGCGTTGATCCATCGGGAGGGGGCCGAAGCCCGTTCCGGCTTCTCGACGAACCGTTCGATCCGGTCGTCCGGGCCGAGGACCGCCACGCCGTACGGGCTCGGATCCTCAACCTCGTAGAGCGCCATGACGCCCGCGCCGGCCCGTTGGTCCTGGAGCCGGATCAGGGCGGAGGTGTCGACGTCGGCGACGACATCCGAGTTGAAGACCAGGAACGGGTCGGAGAGGTCGTCGCCGGCGTTCCGCATCCCACCGCCGGTGCCGAGCGGGGTCGCCTCCGGGACCGGGCGGATCGGGATCGGCAGCGGATGGGCGCGGACGTGGGCCGCGATCGCGTCGGAAAGGTAGCCGGTCGCGAGGACGACTTCGTCGACCTCCGGGGGCAGCAGGTCGAAGACATGGTAGAGCAGGGGTTTGCCGGCGATCGGGATGAGCTGCTTCGGCACGGTGTAGGTGATCGGCCGCAACCGGGTACCGAACCCGCCGATCAGGACCAAGGCCTTCATCGACCGGCGCAGCTCGGGACCGATTAACCCCTTTGCGGACGCCGGGGGGCGACCCGCTCAAACCGTTGGGCATAATGCGTCGGGCCGTGGGCCCAGGTCTCCCGGTGGACGAAGCCGAAGGGGGTCACCGCGCGGCGGGCCGCGGTCGGCGAGAGGCGGATCGAGAACGGAGGCCCCTCCTCGGTCCGGCGCCGGATCCAGTCGACGTTGATGAACTGCCCTCCGGGCCGGAGCAGCCGGGCGATCTCCCGGAGCATCGGGGAGTCCGGGCCCAGGATGCCGTGGAGCAGGTTGGCGACGAGCAGGTAGTCGGCCGAGCCGGTCGAGAGCGGAAGCCGCCGGGGGGTCGACCGCCGGGCGGTGAGCTGGTCGAGTCCGAGGCTCCGGGCGCGACGGTCGAGCCAGTCGACCAATTCCCCGGAGATGTCGAGGGCCCAGACCCGGCCCTTCGGCCCCACCCGGCGGGCCGCCGGAATGGCGTAGAACCCGAGGCCGCAGCCCACATCGACCACCACGGCGCCCCGGGGCAGGCCGACGTGCGACCAGAGGGCCCGGGGATCCTCGCGGCTCGCCCGGCCGCGCCGTCCGAGCCGGGCCAGCGCCGCCTCGAGCGTCCATCCCCCCTCGCGATGGGGATGGTGGGGTCGGGGAGCGGCCGGGGGGTTCATAGCACGCGGGACTCCTCTCCCTGCGCCACTGCCCCGGCGTATTTGCGTTCGACGGCCCGCTTCAGGAGGCGGACGGGGGCCCCCCAGAGGGTCAGGGAACGGATCGCCGCCGCACCCTCCGAGGGCCCGAGGGCGAGGATCACCCCGCGTTCCCGGTAGCGGAACTCCCGGAGCGGTTGGCCGAGGCGTCGGGCCGCGAGGTTGCCGCCCGCGACCCGGGCGCCGGCCAACGCCGCTTGGGCGGTGGCCGGGACCGGCACCCCGGTCGTGGGGTCCGTGAGCTCGATCACGTCGCCGGCCGCGAAGACCCCCGGCCGGCCGGGGAGCTCGAGGGTGGGGGCGACCCGGAGTCGGCCTCCGCGGCCGTGCGGGACGGGAAGCCGGGCGACGACCGGGGGCGCCTCGAGTCCCGCACACCACACGATCGCCTCGGCCGTCAGGATCGAGCCGTCGTCCAGGTGGAGCCGGCCCGGCTCGACCCGGGCCACGTTGGTGCCGTAGAGGAGATGGACCCCGGCCGCCTGCAAAAGTCGGCGCGACCGATCGATCAGTTCCGCCGGTAGGCCGGCCAGGAACGGTAGCGCGCCGGTGACGAGCACCACCTCCATCGGCCGGGCCGCGATGCCGCCCGCCAGCGCCCCCCAATCGGTTCCGGCGATTTCGGCGGCCAGCTCGGTGCCGGTGCTCCCCCCGCCGACCACGACCACCCGGGGGCGGCGCTCCCCGGGGAGGTCGACCGACCGGCGGGCGATCGCGAGGAGCTCCGCGCCGAGCCGCTGGGCGCCCGTGAACCGATAGACCGAATGGGTGTGCTCGGCAGCGCCAGGGACATGGTAGTAGGCGGCCACGCTGCCGAGGGCGATCGTGAGCTGGGCGTAGGTCAGCGGTTCCCCGTCCAGGTACACCCGCTGATGCTCCAGGTCGATCTCGGTGACCGTACCCTGCCGGAACCCGATGGAGGTCCGTCGGAGGAACTCGTCCAAGGGGATGGCCCAGGGCGCGGAGGTCCCTTTTGCACGGGCGATCCGGCCCACCTCGTAGAGCTCGGTCCGGAGGATATGGACGGGGTGCCGGTCGACGAGCAGGATCGGGACGCGGCCGCGGAGCCGGCGATCGCACTCCTGCGCGGTCCGCAGGCCGGCGTAGCCGGCGCCGAGGACGACCACCGGCGGTCCGGACCCCGCCGCGTCGGCATCCCGGGGCATGTCGGGGGCAGGTCTCGGCCCGTCAAGTGCTCATCGCCGGGCGGACTGGTGGCGGCCCGGTAACCTGGTGACCCTCTCGAGCCGAAGCGCTAAGGACCCCCGGTCGATGGATGCCCCGGTGTTCCATGCCGAGTTCGGTCAAGATCTTGGGGATCCCGGGGAGCCTGCGCCGAGAGTCGTTTAACCGCCGTCTGTTGGAGGCGGCCCAGACGATGCTGCCCCCGGAGACCACGATGGAGCTGGCCAGCCTCGAGGGGATTCCGGTCTTCAACCAGGACCTCGAAGCCCACCTGCCCCCCAAGGTCGTGGAGTTCAAGGCGCAGATCCGGGCCGCCGATGCGATCCTCTTCGGGGTGCCGGAGTACAACTACGGGGTCGCGGGGCCCCTCAAGAACGCCATCGACTGGGCGTCGCGACCCTACACCGACAACTCCTGGAAGGAGAAGCCGGTGGCGGCCGTCAGTGCGTCGGTCGGGCTCCTCGGGGGCTCCCGGGCGGTCTACCAGCTCCGGCAGTCGTTCGTGTTCCTGGGGATGCACCCGATCAACCTGCCCGAGGTCTTTGTGACCTTCGCCCCGCAGAAGTTCGACGCCCAGGGTCGGTTCATCGACCCGGACGGCCGGAAGTACCTCGAGAGCCTCCTGACGACCCTGGTCGACTGGACCCGGCGGCTCCGGGGCCACTGAGCCGACCCCGGCGGCGGTCCGGCTGCAGCACCGCGGCCGGTAGCTCCGCGAGCAGGTCCGCAAGCGGGAGCGTCCGGTCCGACCCCACCGTCCATCGACGGCCCGAGAGCCGATCGATCCAGTGGTGCGACTCTCCCGGGAGCCGCAGCAGCCCCAGGTCGTCCCGGGGGTCCCACCGGGCGTCGCGCCGCGGGGCCTTGAGGAGCCTCGGGAGGAGCCGGGCGGCGACGACCAGGGTCCCGTCCTCCGCCCCGCCCCGGAGGTA
>JAJYWS010000037.1 GCA_021791335.1 Thermoplasmata archaeon | reverse complement strand
ACCATCCTGATCGAGGATGCGGGATTCACCGAGGTCGCACCGGGGACCAAAACCTGCCTCGGAATCGGGCCGGCGCGCTCGGCCGACCTGGACCCCCTCACCGGCGACCTTCCACTCCTTTGAACCCACCGGAACCGTGTCGGACCCCGGCCTCAGCAGGTCCGGTGGGGGCCCCGGCCCGCCCGCCCGAATCGGAGACTGCGGTTGAGCCCGTTCGTTACCGAGGGGGCGTTCTCAATTTATAAATAGCACCTCCGGTCTCGGGCCGGCGATGCCAAGGTCATCTGGCGCGCGAATGCCAGTGGACGGGAGCCGGCAGCGATGAGACTTTGGATTTATATCGTGCGGCGGGCCGCCCTGCTGATCCCGGTCATCATTGGGGTCATGACCATCACCTTCGTCCTGGTGAGCGCCCTCCCCCTCCAGGAGAGATTGGTCTCCTACTACGGTCCGAACCCGAAGGTCCCGTACAATCCGGAAGTCTCCTGCCAGAAGCTGGGCATCGACAAGCCGGGGAACTGTCGCAACCCGTTCTACTACAACGGACTCCATGCCTTGGGCTTGGATCGGCCGATTGTCGTACAATGGGGGATTTACATATTCAATTCTTTAACGTTCAATTGGGGATTTGTCGGAAATGGGACCGGTGCGGCCGGCCAGATCCCGCTGGCCGCCGGTCACCCGGTCGTTGAGGTGCTGGGCTGGTTCCTTCCCTATACCTTGGAGCTCGCCGCTCTATCCTTGATCATCATTCTGGCCGTGGCGCTTCCCTTGGGGAACCTCTCGGCCGTCAACCGGAACCGGCCGGTCGACCAGGCGGCGCGGGTCATGTCCTTCTCGGGATATGCGCTGCCCCAGTTCCTGTTAGGCACCCTGCTGCTCATGGGGGTCGTTCTGCTCATCGTCGGGACCCTGGGTCATTCCCTCTACTGCCCGGCCACACCGGGGAACTCGCCGTACTTCGACTTCTCGGGGTCCTGGCCACCCTCCAACTGTTTCGCCAACAATGCGTATCCCAGTTGGCTCCAGAAAGGGCAGATCAGCAGCCCGACGGGGTTCCCGACGATCGATGCGATGATCCACGGCCAGTGGCTCCTGGCCGGCGACACCGTCCTGCGCATCATCATCCCCGCGCTCGTGATCGCCTTCGGCACCATCGCGGTCCTCCTCCGGTTCGTTCGCAACAGCATGCTTGAGGTCCTCAACCTCGACTTCGTCCGCACCGCCCGCGCGAAGGGTGTGGCCGAATCCACCGTGGTCCGCAAGCATGCGGGCCGGAACTCCCTGAACGTCACGATCACCATCCTCGGGCTCACCTTTGCGGGCTTCATCGGAGGGTTTCCGGTGATCGAGTCGGTGTTCAACCTGAACGGGGTGGGCCGCCTGCTGGCGTATTCGGTCACCCTGACCCCCTATGATTTCGGGCTCATCTTCGGTAGCACGATTCTCTTTACCTTCCTGGTTGTCGCGGCCAACATCATTGTCGACGTCCTCTACGCCTACTTGGACCCGCGGGTACGACTGGGATAGAGGCGAAGGGAGGAATGCAGATGCTGGCACCAACCCAGGAGGCGCCCCACACCCCCGCTCCGAGGGCCCGACGCCCGAACCCCCGGATCGCTCAGTTCCGAAGGACATGGTACTTCTTCCGGAGAAACACCCTTGCGATGGTCGGATTGGGCATTCTGATCTTCTTTATCGCGGTCTACGGATTCGCGTTCTTCTACCCGGCGCCCGCCACCCAGCTCCAAACCTACCAGGCCAGCCAGGGTCTGCCGCCCAGCAACACCTCCATCTTCCCGGAGATTTGCACATATACCGTTGGCTCGCCCGCACCCCTTCCGAGCGGGTGCTACCCGACCCCGGTCGGTTTCCCTTCGGTCATCGGTCCGACGACGGCACTGTCACCTTTGGGTTTGGGTCCCCTGCCGATGGGCTCCCTGACCATCAACCCGGGCAACATCCAATTTTACGACATCTTTGACGGGTTGATCAAGGGTACCGACTGGTCCCTGACCATCGCCTTCGGTGTCGTGGCCTCGGGGGCGCTGATCGGCGTGGTTGTCGGGATGGTCTCGGGTTATTTCGGGGGCGTGGTCGATGAGTCGATCATGCGGCTGACCGACATCTTCCTCTCCATTCCAGGGCTCCTCCTCGTCATCATCGTACTCGCCGTGTTTGCCCCCGAAATCACTTCGATCGATACGAGAGTCGCGTTGATTATCGGTGCGTTCGTTGTCATCTGGTGGCCTACGTATGCACGGGTGGTGCGAGGCCAGGTGCTGGTGGTCCGCGAGCAGCGCTTTGTCGAGGCAGCCAAGGCCGCCGGTGCGCACAGTGGTCGAATCATCCGAAAACACATCATGCCGAACAGCATCTACCCGGTCTTCGTCCAGATGTCGCTGGATGTGGGCTCGGTGCCCCTCCTGATTGCGGCGATCGTTTTCATCGGGTTCCAGATCTTCCCGAACCAGAACTTCCCCGAGTGGGGGACCATTGCGGCCTACTCGGTCTCCTTCAATGTGGTGCAGTCGTTCATCACCGCCTGCCAGACAGCCTCGACCTGTACGATCCCGTGGTGGCAGTTCCTTTTCCCGGGACTGGCCCTCTTCCTCTTTGCGATCAGTGTCAACTTCTTTGCGGACGGACTCCGAGACGCCCTAGACCCCAGGTTGCGGAGGTAGTCCAGCGTGTCGGCGGCTACCCCCCGTGGCACCACCTCGCTCCCGGTTTCACCGACCCCCGTCCCCGCGCCTCCCTTGGAAGGCGGCGTCGCGGATCGCGGTGGGGCCCCGATGCCCCAGCGCGGTGACGTAATCCTGGATGTCCGGGACCTCTGTACCTACTTCTACACCTACGATGGGGTGGTCCGGGCCCTTGATGGGGTCTCGTTCAAGGTCCGTCGGGGCGAGACGGTGGGCATGGCCGGCGAGACCGGCTGCGGGAAGAGCGTCACGATGTTTTCCGCTCTGAGGCTCATCCCCGATCCGCCCGGGCGAACGGTCAGCGGGAAGGTCCTCTTCCAAGGCGCCAATCTCCTCTGGGGGATTGAATCCGAAGCCAAGATGAAACCGATCGGGACCACCGGTCGGGTCAAGGTCACCCGCAAGTTCCGCCGGATCAAGGCCGCCAACGAGCGGATGATGGCTGTCCGGGGTCATGGCATCTCCATGATCTTCCAGGAGCCCACATCCGCGATGAACCCGCTCTTCCCGATCTACGACCAGATCGGCGAGACGTTGCTCCTCCACCGGGGCACCCAACTCCTGGAGGGGCTGCTATCGGCGACCCCGGACGCCCCGACGGTGCGCCCCGCCCTCGAGCGGCTGGCGGAGGCCGTCGAGCGGAGGGCCGGACCGGGGGAGATCCGGAGCCTGGCCAAGACGGCCGCGGAGGCGATCGGGGCCCCGTCTGCCGAGACCCAGCTGTACTACCGGGCGCGGGACGCCCGTCAGAACCCGGCGGGCGTGCTGCACCAACTGACCCGATCCATTCACCGCTTCCGCATCTCCGGCGCCCAGCGGGCCTACCTGCGCCACCAGCTCGGGCTGATCCGAAGCCAGGAACGGCTCAAACAGATCTACATGGCGGAAATGCGGTCGGGCAAACTCGACCGTACCGCCAAGATCAACCTCCGGAACCGGATCCGGCTCCAGCGCTGGAGCCATTTCTACTTCAGCCTCTGGGGCATCCGCGGCCGCATCTCCAAGCCCCTCAAGGACGAGCTCTTCTGGCAGACGGTCCGTCTCCTCGAGGGAGTCCAGATCGCCAACCCGGTCCAAGTGGCCCGGGGCTATCCGTTTGAACTTTCGGGCGGCATGCTCCAGCGGGTGATGATCGCCATGGCCCTCTCTTCGGAGCCGCTGCTCCTGATGGCCGATGAGCCCACCACCGCGCTCGACGTCACCATCCAGGCCCAGATCTTGGACCTGATGCGGGACCTCAAGCAGCGGGTCGGAATGGGCATTCTGCTGGTCACCCATGACCTTGCCGTGATCGCGGAAGTGGCCGATCGGGTCTGCATCATGTACGCCGGCCAGATCGTCGAGAATGCGGCGGTCAAGGACCTCTTCGCCCACCCGCTCCATCCCTACACCCAGGGTCTGTTGGCCTCCATTCCGCGGATGGACCAACCCGACAAGCGCTTGGATTCGATCCCGGGATCTGTGCCGAACCTGATCTCCCCCCCTACGGGCTGCCGGTTCCATCCCCGCTGCGCGTATGCCATGGAGATCTGCAAGAAGTCCCGACCCCCGATGACCGAGGAAGGCAACGGTCACCACGTCGCCTGCTTCCTCTACCACGGTACCCCGGTGACCGAATAGAAGGACCCCTATGCAAGACCGTTCCTCCGAAGTGGTGCTGGCCGCTCGCAACATCCGCAAGTACTTTCCCATCCGCGGCGGGTTGCTGTCCAAGAAGGTCGGCGATGTCCGGGCGGTCGACGGCATCAGCTTCGACATCCATCAGGGCGAGACCGTCGGCCTGGTGGGGGAGTCCGGCTGCGGGAAGACCACCGCCGGACGGCTGCTCCTCCGATTGATCGAGCCCACCTCCGGCCAGGCCTTTTACCGGCCCCCCCCTGAGGTGATGGACCGGATCAACGCCCTGTACGAGACCTTGGACGGGGCGACCGAATCGAGCCCGCAGGCCGCCTCGGCCCTCAAGGAACTCGACCAGCTGGCCGCGCAGTACTCGCTCTACCGACGCAACTCCCGGCGAATGCAGGAGCTTCGGGGCAAGCTCCAGATCGTCTTCCAGGATCCCTTCGGATCGCTGAGCCCCCGGATGCTGGTCAAGGACATCATCGCCGAACCCCTCGAGGTGCACCATATCGGGACCGCCCGCGAACGGATCCAGCGGGTCTCGGAACTCATGCAGGAGGTGGGCCTCAACCCCGAGCACCTCTGGCGGTTCCCCCACGAGTTCTCGGGAGGACAGCGGCAACGGATCGGGATCGCCCGGGCCCTGGCCCTGCGCCCGGAGTTCATCGTGCTCGATGAGCCCACCAGTGCGCTCGACGTCTCGGTCCAGGCCCAGATCCTGAATATCCTCCAGCGGCTGCAGGCCGAATACGGAATCTCCTTCCTGTTCATCTCGCACCACCTTTCGGTGATCCGCGCGGTCAGCCGGCGGGTCGTCGTGATGTACCTGGGCCGGGTGGTGGAGCAAGCCGAAACCGACTCCCTCTTCGCCCGCCCGCTGCACCCCTATACCCAGGCCCTGCTGTCGGCCATCCCGATCCCCGATCCGAACCTCAAGCGGGAGCGGATCATCCTCTCGGGCGACGTGCCGAGCCCGGCGGCACCCCCCTCGGGTTGCCGGTTCCATACCCGATGCCCGGCCGTCATGCCGATCTGTTCCCAGGTCGACCCCCCGCTCCTGCCGAATGGGCCCGACCATTGGGTGGCCTGTCACCTCTACCCGGGCGGAAACGCCCGCTCCACCCCGGTTTCGGCCGCCCCCGAGGCGGCGGCGCCGACACCGGCGGGGTGAGCGTCGGAGGCCCTAGGGGACCCCGTGTTCGGACGGCACCGGTCCGATGACCCCGCCTCGGAAGGCTATGATTCGGATGCGTTGGACGTCCTGCAGCGCGAGCGTCAGGCCGCGCTGGACGACCCCGGCCCCAGCTGGCGCGAGTGGTTCCTCTACAGCGGCGCGAAATGGTGGGTCGGGGTGGGGTTCCTCATCGTGGATGCCTGGGTCATCACCAGCTGGTTCAACCCGTTCAATCCTCTGGGAATCGGGCTCTCCCTGGCCGCCTGCCTCTACCTGGAGTATCTCGCCTACGGCTACCTGTGGCACCGGCCGGCCGAACTGAGGCCTTCGGGAAGCCCGGCCTTCCGCCCGACGTGGTATCGGCTCCGCGAGTTCGGCCGTTGGACGCCCGAAGAGGCCGAATCCCTCAGCGGGCGGCTCCACCGACCCCAAATCCGGAAGGACGACTTCTGAGAAGAGCCCCGGCAACGACGGCGCCTCCGCCCTCCAGGCACAGTTCTCCCGGCACTCTGCGAGAGCATAGATTCGGTCCCCCCGATGTATAGGATGGGGCCACTCAGCAATGACCGGCGTTTCGCAGGCTTCGTAGAATCCGATGGCAGATCTCCCTGTGATCACTGGGCCGCCCAGGTCAGACCGCTTCATCACACACCCACGATTCCGGCCGAAGCGCCCTGAGACGGGTGCCGACGACCCTCGTCGGCGACTTAGAAGGCGCTCCCTCCGTGGCCGAGCCTCCGCTTCGTAACCCCTCGGGTTCGGAAACGTCTACCCAACATGCCCCAGTACCCTCGACCCATCAGATCGGTCGGAAGAGCAGAAAAGAAGTCAGGAAAGGGTTGGGACCTACCCCCGTAGGGGGATAGGTCCCCGGGCTCGGAGTGTCCTACCGACCTAGATCATTCCGTTCCCGTTCCACATGAACCAGAGCTGACCCGGAGCGACCGGGTTGGTGTCAATGCCCGCCGGGTTGACCCAAGAGGCATACGAACCCACACCGATCGGCTGGTCGTAGTACATGTAGAGCGCCAGGTTGTTGGCGACGTGTTCAACCAGGTTGTAATAAAGAGTCCGCTGCGCCCCGGTCGGCATGCTGGCCGCCAACTGGTTCGCCCAGTTCATGACCGAGTAGGCCGTGCCCTGGCAGTTGTTCGCCACCAGGCCGTGGTTCGCCCAGTAGACCAGGCTGGCAAAGTCGAGCGTGTTCTCGATCGGGCAGTTGTACGAGCCGCCGAACTGCTGCTGGACAAACGTCTGGTACAGGCCCGGAGAGTAGGTGTAGCTGCCGTCCGGATAGTAGTAGGGGGCCATGTAGTCGGTCGGGTCCGGGTAGTCGGGCAGCCAGCCGTCGATGGCGGTCGTGAACGCGCTGGTTCCCGGGGGCGCCGTGGTCGCTACCACAATCTGGCTGAATGTCGGCTGCCAGAGGCTGGGGCTGATGGCGCCACCGGTCAGCTTGACGATCTCCGCGTTCCAGGCCTGAATCGCGAGCGCCAGGGTCTGGGCTCCCTGCTCACCGACCATCGGGAAGGTACAGGGGCTGGAGGAGGTACAGGCCGCCAGCTCGGGGTCGTAGTACGGGTTCCCCGGAGCGTTCGTGGTGATCATCTTCCACCAGTACGCCGCGCTGCCGTTGACGTTCGGGTTGAAGCTCGGATCATGCCAGGTGTTCGTGGTCAGGTTGAGCCCCGGCCAGCTGATGTTCGTCGGGTAGTAGTTCCCCATGAACTGGGGGATCGCACCGCCAAAGTTGAGGGCGAGGTTGATCCCATCCACGGTGTTGAGCGAGTTCAGGCTGTAGGCGTAGGGGAACGCCTGGCTGAAGAACTCCCGGAGCCCGACATACGAGAAGAAGTTCCCGGGGATGTTCACCGGCAGACCCGACTGCTGGGCGGTCGCGCTCGGGTTGAACTGATAGTAGTAGCCCATCTCGAAGGTCTCCAGCGTCGGGACCGTGAGCAGACCCACCTTGCCCGCATGGACCAGGTTCAGGATGGTCGGAATGTCGGTCGGATAGAATCCGGCCACATCCGCCTGGCCCGCGATGTACTGCTCGATGCCTCCCGTGGAAGTCGGCTCCCAGGCCACGTTGACGTGGGCCACATACTTCCCGGGGGCCGGGTAGCAGTTCGGCTGGCCGGCACAGTTCGGCTGGGCGTAGGCCGGGTTGGCCTGGAGGACGTATCCCTCGCCCTGGTCGACGCTCTCAAGGTAGTACGGGCCGCTCCCGACCGTGTTCCAGCGGACGGACGGCTGCGGGGCATACGGGCTGGTCGCCCCGAGCTCAATCACGCTATCGTACGCCTTCGGGCTGACCGAACTCAGGTAGTTCTGGAATGCCGACGAGTTCGTGCTCGTGGCACCGCCGGGCAGAAGGCACGGCCCGTCGCCGTTCGGGGCACTGGTCCCGGCGAAGCCCGGAACGCTGGCGCCCTGAGCAGTGTACCACCCGCACGGAACGATCGCTCCACCGTTCGCATCCCCGACGAGCTGGAGGAAGAACGGCCAGTCGGAGCCGCTCCCATCCGCCTTGAAGGTGATGCAACCGTGGGCCTGGGTCATCGCCGACTGGGGGCAGAACTGGGTGTCATTGACCAGCATCGAGCCCAGGATGTTCTGGGGGGTGTTGTTCCACGGGCTGTGGAGGCCACCATCCCAGCTCGCGTTCCCGTAGGGAAGGAGCGACTGCCCGATGATCCAGCCGTTGTAGACGTACTGGCTCGGGGTCTGCAGCCAGAGCAGCGTCCGGGTGATGGAGAACATCACATCGGACGGGTAGACGCCCCAGGAGTGGCCGGTCGAGGGGTCGTAGAAGGAGGCGTTCCCGCTGATGACGAAGGTCCAGTAAAGGGGCTGGTTGTTGACAATGGTCAGCAGGCTGCTGCCGTACTGGTTGACGCACGCCTGGGTGCCGGGAACGCAGTTGGCGAGGACCGGGACAAAGCCGGCCGTGCTGGTTCCGTTGTAATTGACGAGCGTCTCGAAGATGTTGTTCATGACCTCGGCGCCCACCGTCTCATAGTCGACGGCGGGGTCCAGGCTGGTCGCTCCGCCCGGAGCGATCTCATACGCGTCGATGGTGTTCGGGTGCGGGCTCACCGACTGCTTACCCTGGCAGTAGGCGCATCCGAGGCTGGTCCCTGCGGCACCTACGAAGACGGTCCACGTGTAGTTCTGGTACATCGTGCCGCCCGTTGGGGTGGTGATCGGACCGACAAAGGTGAGGCGATAGACGCCCGCGGCGGAGAACGAGTAGGTCGCGCGCGCCTGGGTGGACGTGGAGTTGCTGGTTACCATCGTGCCGCCGGTCGAGGTGATCGACGGAGCCCCGGCCACGTAGCCCGGAGCGGTGGGCAGGCTCGAGTACGAGCCGCTCACGGAGATGGGTCCCTGGCCGACCTGGATCCACGGCCGGGAAACCCCGGCGCCGGCCGACCCGTTGGAGAAGGTGGTCGTCAGTACCGGGTACTGCCCGGAGGCGCTGTTCGCGATGGAGGGAATGACCTGCACGGGGTAGAGGTAGCCGGGCCCCTGGTGCGTGACTCCGCTCACGTTGGCCGTCGCGTGCATCACGAAGACACCGAGCGAAGTGTAGATGTGGGTGAAGGTGGGCGAGGTCTGGGTCGTGGCGGTTCCGTCGCCCCAGTGAACGGTGTAGCTGGAGGCCAGACCGCCGCCCGAAAGCGAAACCGACGCCGGAAGCGATTGGCCCTGCTGGAGTTGGATCATGCTCTGTCCGTAGCCGGGCTGGTAGGCCACGAACAGCACGACGTTGTTCAGATTGCTCGTGGAGTGGCAGACCGGACTCGTCGCCGGCTGACAGGTGGACACGGTATTGCTACCCTGGCCCGCCAGCGCTCCGATTCCGACATACCCGACTCCACCGACAACGACGATGACCACAATCATGACCACCGCCGCCATCGTTGTCGAGATACCCCTTCGGCCCAATCCACGCGGCTGCATGGTCGGGCTCTGTTCATCTGCTGTCTGCATGCGTTTAGCACCCCTCTCGGGGCTTAGAAACGCCACCCAAAAGGTGGTATATATAGGCTTACGCGACTCCCTCTCCATGCCCTTGTCCCCCGACCGAAATCTCCGGCTGGCCCCCTCGCTGCTGAGCGCCGACTTCTCCGACTTGGGAAGCGCGGTCCGGCGGGCGGAGGAAGGCGGAGCCGCGGCCTTTCATCTGGATGTGATGGACGGTCACTTCGTCCCGAACCTTTCCTTCGGCCCGGCCCTGGTCGCCGCGGTGCGTCGCCATACCCGACTTCCGCTCGACATCCACCTCATGGTGGAGCATCCGGAACGATTCCTCGATCCGTTCCGGCGGGCGGGGGGAGACCGGTTGACCTTCCACCTTGAGGCGGCCTCGGATCCGGCCGGACTGGCGCGCTCGATCCGGGCCCTGGGGATGGAAGCCGCCGTGGCCGTACGGCCCGAAACCCCGGTCGCTCGGGTCGAACCGTGGCTCCCGGAGCTCGACGCGATCCTGGTGATGACGGTCCATCCGGGCTTTTCGGGCCAGCTCTTCCTGCCCGAATGTCTCGACAAGATTGCGGAGGCCCGGGCGCTTTCCGATAGGGCCGGGGGCCGGGTCGACATCGGGGTCGACGGCGGGGTCACGTCCGAGACCGGCCGCCGGGCGGCCCGGGCCGGGGGCACCTTCTTCGTGTGCGGCAACGCAGCCTTCGAAGGGGGAGCGATTGAAGCGAACCTCGCCCGGCTCCGGGAGGCGATCCGTCAGGGCGCGGAGGACCGACATGCGGTACCGTGACCTGGTCGAGGTCTACGAACGACTGGAGGCCACCCGGCAGCACTCCGAGGTTCGGACGCTGCTGAGCGAGCTCTTCCGCGCCACCCCCCCTCAACTGCTGCCGAGCCTCCTCTACCTTTCGCAGGGGCTTCTTCGGCCGGAGTTCGAGGGCATCGAACTGGGCGTCGGGGAGGCGTTGGCCCGAAAGGCGATCGCCCAAGCGGCCGGGGTCGAGGACGGTCAGGTCCGTCGGGAGTCGACGGTCTCGGGCGACCTCGGAGTCACCGCCGAGCGGCTCCGCTCGGGGCAGCGCCGTCTGGAGCCCCTCGAGCCGTTGGAGGTCGAGGAGGTCTATGCGGAACTCCGGGCGATCGCCGCCAGCCGGGGCGACGGGGCCCAGGAGGAGCGGCTGCGGCGACTCACCGGCCTCCTAGTTCGCGCCGGGCCGGTGGAGGCCCGCTACCTGATCCGGTTCGTCCTCGGCAGTCTCCGGATCGGGATCCGGGAGATGACCCTCCTCGACGCCCTCGCCCACGCCTTTGCCGACGGCTCGAAGGCGGCGCGGGCCCGGATCGAACGGGCCTTCAACCTGTGCAGCGACCTCGGCTGGGTGGCCGGGGAACTGAGCCGTCACGGCCTCGAGGCGATGGATTCGGTGACCATCCAGGTGGGTCGCCCGGTTCGGCCGATGCTGGCCGAACGGGCCCGGAGCCTTCCGGAGGCCCTGAAGCGGATGCACGGTCCGGCCGCTTTGGAATACAAGTACGACGGGCTGCGGGTGCAGGCCCACGTGGCCGACGACGGCACCGTGCGGCTGTTCTCCCGGCGGCTCGAGAGGATCGACGCCCAGTTCCCGGATCTGGTGGCTACCCTGCCGGCCGCCGTTCGGCGTCGACCCGCCGTGCTGGAGGGGGAATGCGTCCCCGTCGATCCCGATACCGACGAGATCCGCCCCTTCCAGGAGATCTCCCGCCGACGGGGCCGGATCTATGAGCTCGATCGGCTCCAGTCGGAGGTCCCGGTCTGCCTCTTCCTCTTCGACGTGCTGCTCGAGGGGACCGACCTCACGCTGGACCGGCCGTTCCCCGAACGTCGGAGCCGACTCGAGGGGTTGATCGCCCCCGGCCCCTCCGTGCGGCTCGCCGAGCAACGGCGAGTCGAGGCCCTGGGCCCGGCCGAGGAGTTCTTCGACCTGGCCCTGTCGGAGGGGGCCGAAGGGGTCATGGTGAAATCGCTGGCCCCCGAGAGCCAGTACCGGGCCGGGGCCCGCGGGTTCTGGTGGATCAAGTACAAGCGGGAGTATGCCGAAGGGCTCTCCGATTCGCTCGACGGCGTCGTGATCGGGGCCTTCCACGGCCGGGGCCGGCGGGCCGGGCGGTTCGGGGCCTTCCTCCTCGCGAGCTACAACCCCGAGAAGGACCGCTTCGAGTCGTTCTGCAAGGTGGGGACCGGCTTCGACGATGCCGCCCTCGCCGAGATGCCCGGCCGCCTCGCCCCGTGGAGCTGCGCCGACCGGCCCCCGATGGTCGACACCGGCCTCGCCCCGGACCGCTGGTTCCGGCCCGGCCTCGTCCTGGAGGTCCGGGGCGCCGAGCTGACCCTGAGCCCGATCCATCGGGCCGACTTCGGCGCGATTCGACCGGGGAGCGGTTTCGCCCTGCGGTTCCCCCGCTTCACGGGCCGGTTCCGTGACGAGAAGGCGCCGACCGATGCGACCTCCAGCACGGAACTGCGCCGGATGTACCGTCAGCAGGTCCGTCAGAGCGCCCCGGGCACCGGCGGCGGATGAGCCCTTCCCCGGGAGGGAATGGGGAGCTGCCCCTCCGCCCAAAGGCATATGAAGGCGGCCGCTCGTCCACCGGCCGGGATTCCGATGCTCGTCGAAATGACCGAATACCTGGGCCGCCAGATCTACACCCCCGACGGACGGCTGTTGGGGGAAGTGGACAACGTCATCGTCGATGTGGACGGAGCGAAGATCGAAGGGCTCTATGTCGATGAGACGGCGGCGGTGCTCGTCGAGGAGTCCCGGCCGGTCAGCGTGCCCTACCGGTGGGTCAGCGCCGTCAACGACGTCATCCTGCTCAAGTACTTCCCGCAGCGCGTTTCGTTGAAGAAGGGGATGTCCCGGGCCGAAGAGGAGCCCGAGGCGGAACCCGCACCGTCGGCCGCCCGTTGAGGGCGCGGGGATAGCCAAGCCGGGCAACGGCGCAGGACTTAAACGCCGGGAGTCGCCCCCGACCCCGTGCCGAGAGATCCTGTCGCGAAGGCGTTCGCCGGTTCGAATCCGGCTCCCCGCAACGGCATCACTTCGGTCCCCCGCCCGGCCCTGAGCCACCGTCAACTGGTGATCCGCCTGGCGAAACTGCCCGGCCCGCCGACGCCGGATCCGGCCCTCGAACAGGTGCCGACTCCCCCCGAACGGGCGGCCGAGCTTCTCCTCGGCGCGTGGCAACGCGACGACCTGGAGGGGCGGACCGTGGCCGACCTGGGGGCCGGTACCGGAGTCCTGGCGCTCGGCGCGGCCCTCCTCGGGGCGCGTTCCGTGGTGGGGTGGGAGGTCGACCCCGTCCTGGTCGCGATCGCCCGGGAGTGGGCGACCCGCTGGGAGCTACCGGTGGTATTCCATCCCGCCGAGGTCCGGCAGGCGACCGGCCGGGCCGACACGGTGGTCATGAACCCCCCGTTCGGCGCCCAGCGGCAAGGGGCCGACCGCGAGTTTTGGGATGCGGCATTCCGGCTCCAGCCCCGGCGGGTGTACGGATTCGCTCTGGCCGCGTCGCGAAGCTTTATAGCTCGCAGAGCCGTCCAAGCCAAGACCCGCATCCTCGATCTTCACCCGGTGCCGTGGGAGCTCCCGGCGTTGTTCCCGCACCATCGGGCCCGCTCGCGGCCCTTGAAGGTCGATCTGTGGGTTCTGGAGCGAAGCGAATCCCCATGAGCAGTTCCCCCGAACCCCCGAAGCTGGTCATCCCCGGAGAGTACCTCGGCGCCGCCGAGGAGTTTGTCCCGGGCCGTGGCACCTACGAGGACTCCGGCCGGATCTACGCCTCGGTGCTGGGCATCTCCCACATCGATCCCACCGACCGCAGCGTCCATGTGATCCCGCGCAACGGCATCCCCCAGGTCTCGGAGGGGGACCTGGTCTACGCGCGGGTCGACGAGCTCAAGTCGGCGATGGCCATCTGTACGATCCTGGCGACCGCCGGTAGCCGCCGCCCGGTCCCCGGCGATCCCGAGGGAACCGTCCACATCTCCAAGGCCCGGGAAGGGTACACAGAGTCCCTCGGGAGCGAATTCGCGGTCGGCGACATCCTGCTGGCCCGGGTCCTCCAGTCGGCCCCGTCGGTGAAGCTCACGACGGCGCCCGCCAACCTCGGGGTGATCTCCGCCCGTTGCCAGGTCTGCCACGGGCTGATGGGCCGCAAGGCGGATCAGTTCGAGTGCCCGAGGTGCGGCAACCGCGAGCACCGCAAGATGGCCGAGGGCCAGCTGCTCCCCTTGCCCGGTGAACCGGCCCATCATGGTGACGCGTAGCCTCGACGAGCGGACCCTGGCGCGCTGGGTGCGCGCCCACAATCGCTGGCGGGGCCGGGAGGTCTTCAACCTCCTGCCGAGCGAGAACGCGCTCTCGGCGACGGCCAAACGCTACCTCGCGAGCGACCTGGCCGGCCGCTACACCCTGCCGATATCCACGACCTTCCATGGGGAGTCGATCGACAACAGCTACGCGGGCACCCGGTATACCGACCGGATCGAGGAGCTCGGCAACCGGGTCGCCTCCCGGATCTTCCACGGCCGCTGGGCCACCGTGCGCCCCCTCTCCGGCCATATCGCCGCCCTGTCGGCGATGGCGCCGTTGCTGCCCTCCGGCGCCAAACTGCTGGCGATCTCGCCGGAGCAAGGAGGCTACGATGGCTACGCCCCCGGCTTCATCCCCGCCCTGTTCGGCTGGAAGGTCCGCCCGCTGCCGGCGGACGGGCCCGGCGGGTCGGTCGTGGCCGACCAGGCCCTCGAAGTGATCCGGGCCGAGCGTCCCGATGCGGTGCTGCTCGGCCAGAGCTTCTTCCTCTTCCCGTATCCGGTCCGGGAGATCGCCGAGGAGACCCACCGCTGGGGCGGGCTCCTCTTCTACGATGCCTCGCACGTCCTCGGTCTGATCGCCGGGGGCGTCTTTCAGGATCCTTTGCGGGAGGGGGCCGACCTTCTCTTCGGAAGTACCCACAAGTCGTTCTTCGGCCCTCAGGGCGGACTCCTGGTGACCGACCGTGAGGATCTGTTTCGGCAGATCGACCCGGCCCTGGTCTGGAGGATCTTCGACAATGCCCACTGGAACCGGATCGCGGCGCTGACCCAGACCCTGCTGGAGTTCGAGCGGGTGGGCGCGGAGTATGCCCAGACGGTCGTTGAAAGCGCCCAACGGCTCGCCCGCGAACTCTCCGACCTCGGCTGGCCGATGGTCGCCGAGCCGCAGGGGTTCTCCCGCTCCCACCAGATCCACATCGACCCCCGGCGCTTCCGGGAGCGCTTCGCGTTGGGTCCGGGGGAACTCGCCCGAAGGCTCGAGCCCCAGGGCCTCATTCTCGACCTGGTCGGGCGGATCGGAACCGCCGAGGTGACCCGGCTGGGCGTCGAGCCCCGAGAGATGGGACGGCTTGCCCAGCTCCTCAACTTGGGAGGGGTCGAGCGTTCGGAGGTGCGGGCGGAGGTGCAGCGCTGGCGCTCCGAGTATCCGACGCTGCGCTTCGAGTAGCCGGGCGATCTCGGGCCTACGTTCCTTCGAGTCCACCGCCCGACGTCCGGGATCCTCCAAAATCGCCCATCCATGAATCGGCTGTTTCAAAAAATAGAAGGGTGGAAAGGGTTGGTTGTTTAGGACCCCCCCCCCAGGCGAAGGGGGGGTCACCCATCTGTCGGCCTACGAACTGATCCCGTGCTCCGTCTTGGCGTGTTCCTTCAGCTCCTCAGGGGTCGCGAAGGAACGGTTGCAGACGCTGCACTGGTTGGTCGGAGCGGTGGTCGACTGCTGCTGCCAGGCCTGCGCGGGGGCGCTCTTCGGGGTGGCCATCATCGAGCGGGCCAGAAGGAGCGCGACGATCATACCGATGATCAGGCCGACCACCAGGAGGATGGTCCCGGAGGCTCCCGCATTCAAGCCCTTGAACAGCGAGCCGTTGCTGTAGACCGTGGTGTTCTGGTAGACCGTCCCACCCGATGAGACCACGGTAAGGTCCCCGTGGATACTCAGGGTCCCGTAGCTGGTGACCAGGGTCAGCACCCAGGGGTAGACACCCGGGTTGGCCGCGTACCAGACCGCCGTCGTCGGGAGGGTCGGGCTGGCCCACGCCAAGCTCGCATTGAACAGGACCACCGGTGTGGTCGGGGCCGACACGATGATCTCCACGCTCTGGACGTACTGCGCCGTGTAGTACGCGGTGAAGGAGACGTTCCCCGTCGAGACGCTGGTGCTCGGGTTCAGCAGGGAGAGCGCCAGCTCGTTGAGGACGATCGAGGTCGTCTGGCTGGTGGAATTGGCGACCCCATAGACGCTCACGTAGGTCGTCAGTTCAGCGGGGTGCAGGTCGAGCAGCGGGCAGTTCAGGAGCGCCTGCGTGCCGATCACGATCGGGGTCACATCGAAGCTGTAGCCAGTGATCCCTGGGGTGATGGAGGTGTTCTCCGAGACGAACGCGCAGGTCGCGCCGGTCAGGCTGTCACTGATCTGCATCCAGAGGCTCACCGTGGCCTGGCTGATCGGGGCGTTGTGGAGCGCGATGCTGACGTTGTCGACAAACGAAAGCATCGAGTAGTTCCCCAGGACGGTGTCCGCCGTAACCGAGGCGTACGCGTAGTCCACGGTCTCCGAGGTTGGTCCAAGGACGATCAGCATCCCGGACGACGGGCTGACCCCGTAGCCGGCCACCATGCCGACGGTGAACGGATAGGTTCCGTTCTCCTGGTAGAACAGCAGGGTCGAGGAGACAGGCCCGGCCACTCCCGTGTCGGTCACTCCGTTGAGGGTGACATTCCAGGGAGTTCCCGCCGGAAGGCCGGACTCCGTGAAGGTCACCGACTGCAGCGGGAAGTAGGTCAGGGCCGAGTAATCGCCTCCGTAGGTGATCAGTCCGCCATCCGTGTAGACCTGTCCGAGCGGGTTCTCGGGGGAACCGTAGTTCGCCCAGAAGTTGCCGCTGACTCCGACATTGCCAATGATGTTCTCCGCGGGGACAGTGCTGATGTTCCAGTTGTTGGTCGTAAAGAGCTCAAAGGCACCAGTGTAGATGCTGAAGTCGGGCATGATCGCGGGTTCCTGGCTGATGCCAAAGTAGTTGTTGATCACGTAGGTGCCGTTCTGGTCCAGCAGGATTCCCATCAGCGGGAAGGTGTACGGCGGGAAGTTGAGCGGGTTCGGAGCGACTGCAGCCGTGGCGTTGATGAAGTTGCTGACCACCACATCGTTGGTTCCACCGTAGAGAATCAGCGCCTGGCTCTGGGTGTTGAAGGTATTCGCGTAGACTGTGTCAGCGGACGAGTTCCAGAAGAGAACGTTCGAGTAGGTGGAAAACAGCGGCATCGAGTAGGACTCGACATAGTAGGAGGCCCAGCCCATGATCTGATAGCTGTTCTCGAGGGTCAGGTTCTGCACCTCGAAGAACTGCATCTGCAGGTTGTTCGTGCTGGGGAACCCGTAGACCTTCTGGTAGTAGAGGGCGTAGAGGCCCGAGAACGGCGTCAGATAGGAGAGTGCCGGGGCGGTGATGGTGGTGTAGTCGGTGGTGTTCACGAAGAAGACCCCGTCAAAGACCGGGTAGGTGTAGTCGTTGACGACCCCAAAGGTCGCATTGAGCAGGCCCCCCTGGCTGTTGGGCATCACGTAAGGGTTGGTTGCGGTGCCGCTACCCGAGATCGATAGGGCGGCCAACTGAGCGTTCGAGAACGCGTAGAGCGGGGTGTAGATATTTGAGGTGAAGCTCGGGAACAAGGTCAGGGTCAGGGCCGAGGGCACCCCGGCGGTCAGGGTAAAGGTACCGGTCGCGGGGCTGTAGTCGGACAGCTCGACCAAGTAGGAGTAGGTTCCCGGGTTCAGCAGATAGGTCAACGAGGAGGTCGATCCGGACACGACAACACCCGTCGAGGCGGTCGGGGCCCACTGGGCGTTCGAGGCGTTGACCCCGCCGGCGTTGTTGACCAAGAACAGGAAGGCGTTGCTCGGGTCCAGCGTCACCGTAAGCGTGGACGCGGTCTGCCCGGTCGTGCCCACTGCGTTCGAGACGTTCCAGAGACCTTGCACGATCGAGGCACCGGCGTTGATCATGGCCATCGGCATACCGTTGGCCCCGGTCGTCCAGGAAACTGCGGCACCGGCCACCGTCTCACCGGTCTCGCCGCCCACATTGTAGGCGGAGGGCACCGACTGGTAGGAGGAGGTGGCGGCATCCCAGTACATCAGGGCCATCGTGGCGTTGCCCGAGACGACGTTGGTCGAGCTTCCGCCGCCGGGTCCGCCCATGATGATCTCAAAGTCGTTGGGGAGCCCGAGCGGGTTGTAGCCGTAGCCGTCCGCCTGGTACATCGAGGCCGGCACAGTGGTCGCACTGCCGGCCAGGGAGTTGAAGATGACATAGTCGTACGAGCCGCTGATCGTCTTGCCGGCGCTGTTGGTGACCGAGTAGTTGAAGTAGACCGCGTTCCGGCCCCCGACCAACGTCGAGTTGAGGTAGAGGGTCAGGGAGAACGGATAGGAGACCACCATCGGCGCGGAGTAGGCGTAGTAGAACTGAGTTCCGACCTGGGTGCCGTTCGGGCCGTGGGCGTGGAAGACATTCGGGGAAAGGTACGACGCCGGGCTGGAGAAGTTCCAGACGTTGTCTTCGAACTGGAGCTGCCCCGAGGCGATGTTGTAGGTCACCACATTCTGGGTCCAGAACTGGTAGCTTGCGCTCCCGAAGAGGGAGACGCCCACATCGACCGCGTTCAGTTGAACGCCGTAGAGCTGGGGGTTGGCCGTGTCAAAGTAGAGTACCTGAAGGTTGCTGGGGGCAAAGGTGCCCGCCACGCTCGTGGTGTTGAGCATGTACGGGGTGATGGTCCCGGAGTTGTTCTCCAGGCCGAATTCGCCGACCCCCATCGGGGCCGGGCCGCCGAGATAGGTCAGGTGAACATGACCGTTCGTCAAGGTCGGGTTGAGGTTGTTGAAGTCGGGCAGATAGACGGCACGGGCCGGCACGCCCAACGATTCGGCCGTCTTGAGGATCTGCTCAGCCCGTCCGGAGAGCGTGGGCGCCTTGGTGTTGGTGGCATGGGTCACGCTGGGTGCCGTGGAGGCTTTGGACGGGGAGGCAATCGGAGCCCCCGCGGTCGCACCGGGAGTGGCCGGGAGCGACGATCCGGCGATTCCGGCGACGGGAGTGACACTGAACGCGGCGACCGACATGATCGCTACGACGGCCACAAGTCCGATCGTTAGCTTCTTCCACGCGCCCGGCGGTAGTCTATACATGGCCGCTCCCATGAGAGGCCCCCTTTTTAGGCTTTTCGCCCGTTCGGTGTCACGGTTCCGCACGCAAAGTCCAGCCTTCCACCGATAGGCGGGCGTCGTTAGCAGCAGTATAACCCCACGAAGGGCTTATAGTGTCTTGGGGGAGCGCGGGCCTGCGGATATGACCTGGCATGTGGCGCTCACGGGGACCCCGGGCTCCGGCAAGAGCCGGGTGGCCCTCGAGCTGGACGGGCAGCCCCCCTCCATCGAGGTCGGGCCGCTGGCCGATAGGTTCGGCGCTGCAACGGCACTTGCCCGGGGATGGTGCGTCGATATCGCCCGACTGCGCCGGGGGCTGCGTTCGAACGGCCCCGTCGAGCCGCTGTGGGTGGGCCACCTGGCCCACCTGCTTCCGGTCCGGGCCGCGATCGTGCTGCGGTGCCATCCTCGAGAGCTCCTGGCTCGGCTGGAGCATGCGGCTCGGCCGCTCGGCCGGCGGCTCCGGGAAGAGAATGCCGCGGCCGAAGCGCTGGGGGTCATCACCCGGGAGGCGCTCCGACCCGGGCTCCGGGTCTGGGAGCTGGACACGACCGGTCGGTCGGTCCCCGACGTCGCCCGGGCCGTGCGACGCCTCCTTGAGGAGCGGCCGCCTCCCCGCTACGGCCGGATCGACTGGCTGAGCGACCCCTGGGTCACCCAGGCGCTGCCCGGCTGGAGTCGGGGGTCGGCCCCGTGACGCTCAACCGGTACCGGGGCACTGCGCTCCCCTGGCTTCGGCGGGCCGCGGCGCCGTTCCTCGGCTGGAAGCCCTCGAGCCTGAGCCTCCTCGCCGTGGCGACCGCGGCGTTGGCCGGAGGGCTGGCCGCCGCCGTTCGCTGGACCACCCCGGTGTTGTTCCTGGGGGTCTCAGCCCTGGTGATCCTCTCGGGATTCTGGGACGCGCTTGACGGGGAGGTCGCCCGCCAGACCGGGCGCGCCTCGCTGCGGGGGGATTTTTTGGACCATGTCCTCGACCGGTACGCGGACCTGTTCCTCCTGGTGGGGATCGCGCTGTCCGGTTTCGCTGATCCCGCCCTCGCCCTGCTGGCGCTCGTGAGCCTGCTGCTCACGAGCTACATGGGGACCCAGGCCCAGGCGGTGGGGCAGGGCCGGATGTACGGCGGGCTCGTGGGACGCGCCGATCGCCTCGTGATCCTCGCGGTCGCCGCCTTCCTCGAGTTCGACTGGTCGCTCCCCTGGCCCTGGGCCCCCACACGGCCCTGGGAGCGGTTCGCCGCCTTCGGGGTCCACTTCACCGTCCTCGACGTCGCGCTGGCGCTCCTGGTGGTGACGAGCCAGTGGACCGCGCTCAGCCGGGCCGTCCGGACGTACCGGAGCCTTCCCCCGGCTCCGTAGGCGCCGGCTCCGTCGGCCGCTCCCGGCCGCCCCGGTTCCGGTAGTACTGGAGCGGATGCTGGAGCCGTTCGTCAAAGCACCGATCGTCCCGCTGCCGGTCCTCGGGCGCGGCCGCCGTCGGATCCCCGTCGCGCACGCAGAGCCCATGGCTCCTCAGGGTGGCGCACTCGGGGGGCCGGTACCCCTCCCCGCCCCCGTGCTGGGTGATGTGCTCGACCTGGTAGCGGGTGATCGACTCGTCGAAGTCGGGCGCCCCCCGGAACGCATCGACGATCGTTTCCCGGTCGGCCCCGACCCGGTGCAGGAACGCCGCCAGGGCGAACCGTCCGGCGTGGGAGAGATTCTCGCCGGCCTCGAGGGTCCGGCGCATCTTCCTGAGGCAGGGAGGGAACCAGTCCATGCGGATCGGCCCCCGGCCGGCCGCGGGGGCCGCCGAGGGGAGCGGGATCCGTTCCCGGAGCTCGCGTTCGAGCTCCGCCTCCGACGTCCGGATCGCCTCGACGATCGCGGTGTCGAGCCGGACCGGCTCGGCGAGGGTGCGTCGGATCCCCTCCTCCAGGAGCCGGGCGCCCCGGGCCGGATCGACCCGGACGGTGCCGCGCCGAAGCCGCTGGCGGGCGAGCCGGAACTCCGCCTCCCGGATCGGGGTCGCGAGGTGGAGGTAGGCGTCGAGCGGCATCTCGATCTCCCGGCCGACCGTCTCGTAGCCGAATCCGAGCCGCCGGCCGACCTCGGCGATCTCGGGCGCCCCGGCGTGTTCCAGCCGGCCGCTCGCCCGTTTGGACTCCGCGACCGCCCAGCGGCGGCGGGCCGCCGGGTGGGCGAAGGTGCTGAGCACGTAGCGCGCGAAGAGGAACGAGAGGAATCGCTCCGCCTCGGCCGCATGGTCGAGCTCCTCGATCGCGGTGGCCCCCCGGGGATCGCCGGCCGCGGCCCGGATCCGGGCCCGGCCCACCAGCCGGCAGCGTTCGAAGGCGGGATCCCGGAGCAGCTCCCCGACCGAGGCGCCGAGGCCCGCGGCGAGCGCCGCGGCGCCCGGCAGGAACGGGTACGCGGCGAAGAGCGTCCGTTCGTCTATCCCAGACGGGGCACGATGAACTGCCATACGATCAAAAGGACGACGACCAGGGAGGCGGTGACGGCGACCCGGCCCCCGAAGTCGTCGAGCCGGGCGGTGCTCCACCCCTTCCGCAGCCGGCCCATGAGCGCCGCCGCGTAGTCCCGGACGAGGAGGCCGCCGTCCAGGGGGATCAACGGGAGCGCGTTCGAGGCGCCCAGGAGGAGGTTCATCCAGCTCAGCCAGTAGAGGAGGTTGGCCCCGATCCAGAAGCTCCCCGGATCGGTGGAGGCCCAGATCCCCGTGAGGTGGAAGAATCCGGTCGTGGGCGCCGCGACCGGCTCCAGGGTCGCGAGCGGCAGGACCAGCCAGTTGACGAGGCCGGCCTCGGGCGTCGCCGCGCTCGTGAGCGGGCTCACCAGCGTCGCCTTGAGCTGGGCCGGCGTCAGGTAGTTCACGGCGACCCCGAGGAAGCCCCGGGTCGCGTTGGTCGGGTTCTGGGCGAGCGGCACCCGCTCGGTCACGACCCGGCCGGCGGCGTTCGAATAGAACCCCACCGTCACGACCTCGTGGGGGTAAGAGGCGGCGAGCAGGTTCTCGAACTCGAGGGTCGAGGTGATCGGGGTCCCGTTGACGGCCGTGATGATGTCCCCGGGGGCGAGCGAGGCGTTCGCGGCCGGGGAGTGGGCGACCACCTGGACGACGCCCACCCCCGGGGCATTCGGCGCGATCCCGCCGTTGAGGAGCGCCGCGAGGAGGAGGAAGAAGACGGCGGCGAGGACGAAGTTCGCGAGGATGCCCGCGGCCGCGATCCGGTCGCGCGAGCGCCGGGAGGCCCGCTGCATCTCCTCATCGTCCTGCTCGACGAACGCCCCGATCGGGACGACGCACCAGAGGATCCCGAGGCTCTTCACCCCGACCTTCTGGGAGCGGGCGAGCACGCCGTGCATGAGCTCGTGGAGGACGATCCCCACCACCAGCGCGACGATGCCGTAGCCGATCGGGATGATCGGGTTGATCCCGGGGAGGCCGAGCGCCTCCTGGGGGGTCGGCGCCTGGGCGGCGGAGAGCGACAGGGAGACGTAGGCGTCGAGGAGGAGGAGCCCGATCATCGCCACCATCGAGACGGCGGCGAGGAGGATCCCGAAATCCCCCGCGGCGCTCCAGAACCGCCGGAACCGTCCCCAACGGTCGAGGGCGGCCCGACCCCGGCGGGTCTTGATCATCAGCGCCGGTCCGAGGAGCGAAAGGCTCCGGTCGGCCCCGATGAAGCCGGCGCGGTAGAGCCCGTAGACCGCGAGCCCGTAGGCGGCGACGACCAGGACGAGGATGAGATAGCCGTTGATGGCGAACACTCCCGCCGCTCCCCCGGTCGGACCGGAGCGGCCCATATGGCGCTTTGCCACCCGGTGAGGGACGAGGGCGCTGGCCGACGCCCAAGAGGTCCCCCGCGCGCCCGCCCGCCGGGCGGCTCAGCCCTTGACGACGCCGAGCGGCCGCAGCCGGGCCACCCGGCGGGTCAGCCCGGCCCCCTCGGCGGCCCGGACCACCTGGTCGACGCTCTTGTAGGCGCCGGGCGCCTCCTCGGTGACCCCCTCCCGGCTCGCCGAACGGACGAGGATCCCCCGCTCGCCGAGCTCCCGGGTCACCTGGTCGAACCGGAACGAACGGACCGCGGCGTGCCGGCTCATCCGGCGTCCCGCCCCATGGCAGGAGGAGCCGAACGACCGGCCGAGGGCGGACGGGAGCCCGCTCAGCACGTAGCTGGCGGTCCCCATGTCGCCGGGGATCAGCACCGGCTGGCCGAACGGGCGGTACGGCTCCGGCACCTCGGGCCGGCCCGCCGGGAAGGCCCGGGTCGCCCCCTTGCGGTGGACCAGGAGGCGGCGCTCCCCCGCCGGTGTCGCGTGGGATTCGACCTTCGCCATGTTGTGGCTGATGTCGTAGGCGACCTCGAGGCCCAGATCCCTCCAGGGGGTGGAGAAGACCGACTCGAAGGCGGTCCGGACCCCGTGGGTGATCGCCTGCCGGTTCGCCCAGGCAAAGTTGGCGGCCGCCGCCATCGCGCCCAGGTAGGCGGCGCCGTCGTCCGAGCCGATCGGGGCGCAGGAGAGCTGCCGGTCGACCAGCACCGTACCCTCCCGGTGGAGCCGCTCGTCCATCCGCTGGATGAAGTCGGTCGCGACCTGGTGGCCGAGTCCGCGCGAACCGGTGTGGAGCATCACCGCGACCGAGCCGGGGGTGAGCCCGAGCGCCCGGGCCAGGCCGGGCTCGTAGACCTCGTCGACGGCCTGAAGCTCGAGGAAATGGTTGCCGCTCCCGAGGGTCCCGAGCTGCCGGAGCCCGCGCTTGCGGGCGCTCTCGCCGACCTCCCCGGGCGCCGCCGTGGCCATCCGGCCGCCCTCCTCCTGGCACCGGAGATCGTCCGCCACCCCGAGCCCCCGCTCGACGGCCCAATGGGCCCCCCCTGCGAGCACCTCGTCGATCTCGGAGGCGGAGACCGGGTGGCCGCCCTTCGAGCCGACCCCCGACGGCACCGCCCGGAAGAGCTGGTCGAGGAGCGGCGAAAGCCGGGCCCGTACCTGCTCCACGCCCAGGCGGCTCGTGAGCAGACGGACCCCGCAGTTGATGTCGTAGCCGATCCCGCCGGGGCTCACGACCCCGTCGTCGAGGTCGAAGGCCGCGACCCCGCCGACCGGGAACCCGTAGCCGAAATGGATGTCCGGCATCGCGTAGGCGGCGCCGACGATCCCCGGCAGCGTCGCGACATTGGCGAGCTGCTCGAGCGAGGGGTCGTCGCGGACCCCCGAGAGGAGCTCGGGGGTCGAATAGAGGATCCCCGCCACCCGCATCCCCCGGGCGGTGTCCCGGGGGATCTCATAGGTGAACTCGTCACGGGCCACGAGCTCGGGCACGGGCGGCATGGCCCGCGCCGAACCGGCGGGCCTATTAGAGGCTGGGGCACGGGCCACCGGTCGGTACAAAACACCAAGTAGCCGCCCCGCGTTGACCGCTGGGGAGGGAACGGGGAATGCAGTACCGGTTCCTGCTGACCCTGGTGAATCTGGTGCTCCTCGGGGCCGCCCTCGCGATCTACTTCCTCCTGCCGAGCCTCTCGACCATCGCCTTCTACGGGCTCCTCCTCTGGATGTTCGTGAGCCTCGCCCTCGCCTACCATCCGCGGACCTCGGGCCGGATCGGCTCGGCGGCGCCCCGGCCCGCGTCGGGCCTCTCGAGCCCGGGGGCCCCCCTGGGATCGGCGGAGGCCGCGCCCCTCGGGTTCTGCATCTGGTGCGGGACCGCCTACCCGCCCGGAGCGACCAGTTGCCCGGCCTGCGGCCGGTCGGTGCCGACCTTCCGGGGGGCCGGCCATTGACCCGGCGGGCGGGGCTCACCCGGATCCCCTTCACCGGCATGCTCGCGATCCTCGGGCTCCTCGCCATCGCCGCCGTCTACCTCGGCAGCCGCACCCTGCCCGGCGACTGGGCCCTGGCCCCGCTCGTCGTGCCGCTCGGCGTCGCCGTCGCCTACCTCTGGGAGTTCCATCAGATCCCGTACGTCCCGCCGGAGCGGCCGGTCTCCACGGTCCGGGTCGAACCGCGGGCGCCCGCCCCGCCGGCGACCGGCCCCGAGGTCGAGCCGACCGATCCCGACTACGACCCGGTCGAGGAGGCGGACCGGCTCGACCCGGCCCCCGATCACTCGGAGGCGAGGTAGAGCATCGGCTCCCGGGCCCGGACCGACGCCCCGGCGGCGACCCGCACCGAGGCGATCCGGCCCGCCCGGGGGGCCACGATCTCGTTGCGCATCTTCATCGCCTCCAGCACCAGCAGGAGGGTACCGGCCTCGACCCGGTCGCCCGCCTTCACCCGGACCTCGAGGATGCGGCCGGGCATCGGGGGCAGGATCGGCTCGCCTTCCGAGGGGCCGGCGGACGGCCCGGCGGGCGACGGAGGTTCGACCGGCCGCGGCGCCGCCGCGGTCGGCTCGGGGACGGACCCGGCGACCGGTTCCGCGGTCGCGGTCCAGCGCTCCCCGTTGACCGCCAACGGGCCGGGCGGGCGTTCCAGCCCCGCGGGCCATCCCTCGACGATCACCCGTTCACCGGCGATCTCGAGCTCGGTGCGGAGGCCCCGGTCCTCCGCGATCTCGTACGACCAGCTCCGCCCCCCGATCGTGACGGTCCGGGCCGCCGGATCGACCTCCACCTCGGTGCGCTCAGTGCCCCGTACGACGACGACCCGCATCGAGCCACCTCCGCTGGTTCTGCAACTGGGAACGTCCCGCGAACGCCCAGGGGATCGGTCCCCCGTCGCCCCCCGACGCGGGGGCCGCGGGACGGGGCGGCGGGGCCGGCGGGGGACGCCGAAGCGCCCCGAGGATCCCGAGCGCCGCGGTGGTCAGGACCGAATCGTCGATCGCGCGGTCGCGCGCCGCCCGGTAGCTCTTGTAGACCTGGGGGAAGAGGCCGTACGAAAGCGCCTCGGCCGTGTCGGCGCTCGGGACCAGCGCCCGGACCTCGGCGATCGCCTTCGTGAGCTCCGGCTCCAGGGAGTCGGCCGGGCGGCCCCGGATGCCGGGCGTCTCGGCGAGGATCCGGGCCTTGAGCGCCGGATCGAGGGGGCCGGGCGGGGTCCCGTAGAGGCCCCGAACGTAATCGCGGACCTCCTTCGTGACCTGCCGGTACCGCCCGCCGGCGAGCACGTTCATCACCGCCTGGATCCCGACGATCTGGCTGGTCGGGGTGACGAGCGGAGGGTAGCCCAGGTCGGCCCGGACCCGGGGGATCTCGGCGAGGACCTCGGCGAGCCGTCCGGTCGCCTCCTGCTCGGCGAGCTGGCTCAGGAGGTTGGAGAACATCCCGCCCGGCACCTGATGGAGGAGGATCCCCGGGTCGGTCTGGAGCGCCCGCACGTTGAGGAGCGGGCGGTAGTGGTCGAGCACCCCGTGGAAGTACTCCGCGAGGTCGGAGAGGAGCGGCAGGTCGAGGCCGGTCGCGCGCGCCGTGCCCTGCAGCGCGCCCACGAGCGTCTCGGTCGGCGGCTGGGAGGCGCCGCCGGCGAACGGGCTCAAGGCGCTGTCGATCGCGGTCGCCCCGGCCTCGGCGACGGCGAGCGCGGTGAGGGTCGAGAAGCCGCTCGCGCTGTGCATGTGGACGACCACCGGAAGCCGGACCTCCTCGACCAGCGCCCGGACCAGCCGGCCCCCCTCGTCCGGGGGCATGAAGCCGGCCATGTCCTTGACGCACAGCTCGTCGGCGCCGAGCTCGGCGAGCCGGTGGCCGAGCGCGACGAACGACTCCAGCGTGTGGACCGGGCTCTGGGTGTAGCAGATCGTCGCCTGGGCGCGCGCCCCGGCCCGCTTGACCTCGGCGAGGGCGACGGCCATGTTGCCGGGATCGTTGAGCGCGTCGAAGACCCGGAAGATGTCGATGCCCTGCCGGGCCGCCTCCTGGACGAAGGCCCGGACCATGTCGTCGGCGTAATGCCGGTAGCCGACCAGGTTCTGGCCCCGCAGGAGCATCTGGAGGGGGGTGTTCGGCATCGCCCTCTTGAGGGTCCGCAGCCGCTCCCACGGGTCCTCGTGGAGGAACCGCAGGCAGACGTCGAAGGTCGCGCCGCCCCAGACCTCGAGCGAGCGGTAGCCGACGCCGTCGAGCCGCTCGGCCGCCGGAAGCATGTCGCGGGTGCGCATCCGGGTGGCGATGAGCGACTGGTGGCCGTCCCGCAGGACCGTCTCGGTGATCTCGACCATCGGCGCCCCCTAGAGCGGCAGGTTCCCGTGCTTGCGGGCCGGCCGGTCGTCGCGCTTGCCCTCGAGCAGATTCAGCGCGGCGAGGATCCGGGGGCGGGTGGTCGACGGGTCGATCACCGCGTCCAGGTACCCCCGCTCCGCCGCGAGGAACGGGTTCAGAAACTCCCGCCGGTACTCGCCGGCGAGCCGGGCCCTCAGCGCGGCCCGCTCCGCTTCGGGGGCCGCCTCGATCTCCCGACGGAACAGGATCTGGACCGCCCCGTCGGCGCCCATGACCGCGATCTCGGCGTTCGGCCAGGCGAGGTTCACGTCGCCCCCGAGGTGCTTCGAGCACATCACGTCGTACGCCCCGCCGAAGGCCTTGCGCAGGATCACCGTGATGAGCGGCACCGTCGCCTCCGAGTAGGCGTAGAGGAGCTTCGCCCCGTGCCGGATGATCCCGCCATGCTCCTGCGCGGTCCCGGGGAGGAATCCGGGGACATCGACCAACGTCAGGACCGGCAGGTTGAAGGCATCGAGGAACCGGACGAACCGGGCCGCCTTGGTCGACGCGTCGATGTCCAGGGTACCGGCGAGCGTCGCCGGATTGTTCGCGACGATCCCGACCGGCCGCCCGTCGAACCGGGCGAACCCGACGACGATGTTGGTCGCCCAGCCCGGCTGGATCTCCAGGAACGAGTCCAGGTCGGCGATCCGCTCGATGACCGCGTGGACGTCGTACGGCTGCTGGGGACTCTCGGGAACGATCCCGGCGAGCTCGGCGGCCGCCGACTCGGGCGGCGGTCGCGGTGCCCCGCGGGGCGGATCCTCGAGGTTGTTGAGCGGGAGGTAGGAGAGCAGGTGCCGGGCGAGCCGGATCGCCTCCGCGTCGTTCGCCGCCGTCAGATGGGAGACCCCGCTCTGCGACCCGTGGGCGTCGGCCCCGCCGAGGGCCTCCATCGTGACCTCCTCCCCCGTGACCGCCCGGACGACATCCGGGCCGGTGATGAACATCTGGCCGGTGCCCCGCACCATCACGATGAAGTCGGTGATCGCCGGCGAATAGACCGCGCCGCCCGCGCAGGGGCCGAGGACCAGCGAGATCTGGGGGACGACCCCCGAGAGCGCGACGTTCCGGTAGAACACCTCGCCGTACCCGCCGAGGCTCATCACCCCCTCCTGGATCCGGGCCCCGCCCGAGTCGTTGAAGCCGACGATCGGGATACCGGCCTTGCGGGCGTTCTCCATCGCCTTCACGATCTTGCCCGCATGCGCCTCCCCGAGCGCCCCCCCGAAGACCGTGGCGTCCTGGGCGAAGGCAGCGACCGGGCGGCCGTCGACCTCCCCCCAGCCGGTGACGACCCCGTCGCCGGGGATCCGGCGCTCCGCCAAGCCGAAGGCGGTCGCCCGATGGGTCACGAGCCGGTCGTACTCCTGGAAGGTCCCGGGGTCGAAGAACGCCTCGAGCCGCGCCCGCGCCCCCAGCCGGCCCGCCTTCTGGTGCCGGTCCCGTCGCGCGGCCCCGCCCCCGGCCTCCGCGGCCGCCTCCAGCTGCGTCCAGCGATCGAAGTTCTCGGTCATGGATCGTCCTGGATCGTCAACCGCCCCGAGACGATCCGTCGGGGCCCAAGCCCGTCGACCAAAAGAAGCTCGCCCCCCTCGCCGAGGGTGTCGATCCGTCCGGCGGGCCGCCCGTCGATGAGGGCGATCCGGCCCCGACCGTCCAGCCGGGCCCGGGCCCGACGCAGGCACCCGCCGACGCCGTCCGGCCGTTCCAGGTCGAGCAGGGCCCGGTCGACGGCGGCGACGACCTCCGACTCCACCTCGGAGAGCGGAGGCGGCGGGCTCGCCCACTCTCCGATCGAGCTCGCGATGCTCCGGACCTCCTCCGGCACCACGTCGGGCAGCGGCCGGACGTTGACGCCGATGCCGATCACGCACCGGGCCCTCGGGGTGTTCATCTCGACGCCGTCGACCAGTATCCCCGAGACCTTCCGCGAGGGCCCCACCGGCCGGGCGGCGACCACGTCGTTCGGCCAGCGTACCCGGGACGGGACCGACCAACGCCGTTCGAAGAGCTCGGCGAGCGCGACCCCGAGGGCGATCGGCACGATCGCGGAGGTCGCCGGTGGGGCGCGGCGGATGAGCGAGAGGTAGAGCCCCCCCGGCGGGGAGGCCCAGGTGTGGGCCCCCTGGCCGCGGCCGCCCTTCTGGGCCAGGGCGACGACCTGATCGCCCACCGTCGACGGATCCCGGGCCAGGACCCGGGCGATCCGTTGGGTCGAATCGATCGCCCCGAACCGATGCGTCGCCGTCCGCCCCCACCCCGGAGGCGGCCCCGAGGAGGCCGACGACCATAACCGTTCGGGGGCCGGGACGTCGTGCGGGCGGCCCACGGAGCGAAACCCTTTACCCGACGGGCGCTCATGGAGGCCGTGAGCGAACCGGCCGAGACGCTCCACCGGGCGGCCGAGCGGATGGAGCCTGAACTCCGCCGGCGGCTGAAGGGCTTCATCGGGCAGATGGCGCAGGCCTACCTTCCCCAGACCTGGCTCTTCGAGACCGAGGCGGGGGCAGCCAGCCTGACCGTCCAGGGGAGTGGCCAGATGACGGTGCGTAGCGGTCCGGTGCCGACCCCGGACGTGACGGTCCGGATCGCCCAGTCCCACTTGGTCCAGGCGCTCGACCGCCCCTCCGGGGGCCCGCTCCCTCCGGGCGCCGCCCAGGTCACCGGCCATACGGCGAAGGGCCGGGCGGCCTTCGAGTTCCTGCGGGGCCGGCTCGGGCTGTAGGACCGATCATCCCAGGTCGCGGAGCCGCCGGACCATCTTCACGACCGCCCGGACCGCCTGGGCGGCGTTCTCGATCCGGTCCTGCGCCTGGAGCCGGGTCTCCCCCGGGCCGGTGATGCCGAGCCCGACCGGTTTCCCGTGCTGGACCGACAGGTCGGCGAGCTTCCGGGCCGCCTGCTGCATGACGACCTCATCGTGCTGCGTCTCGCCCTCGATGACCGCCCCGAGGGCGACCAACGCGTCGACGTCGGGCCGCCGCAGGAGCCGGTCGACGGCGAGCGGCATGTCGAAGACACCCGGGGTCTTGAGGACCGGGCCCAGGGTCCCGCCGAGAAACGCGATCTCCTCCTTCGCCCGCTCGAGCATGAGCAGCGTGACGTCGAAGTTGTACTCGCTGGCGACGATCGCGACCTGGAGGCGCTCGGGGGGCGTTGGGTTCGGACTCATGGTTGTGTTCCTTGGGGGAGTGTGAGGTCGGGGATCATCGGGGTCGGATCGGCCCCGCATCGGCGAACCCCTGCCGTAGACCGGTGCCGGCGCGTCGGCCAAGGTCGTCCGGCCGGAAGAGGAGGGTGTAGGCATTCAGGGCGTGCTCTTCGGCCCGCCGACGGGCGAGCGTCTCGAGCGTCCGGGGGTCGTCGGCCTCGCCTTCGAAGACGAAGCACTCGACGATCGGCCGACCCCCGAGGACCGCGGCGAACTGGAGCCCGAGCGAGGCCTCATGGGCGCAGGTCCGGTCGTAGTCGGCCCGGCCCGGCATCCCGAGCGCCAGAACGAGGTCGGCGCCGTCCTCGACCATCGCCTGCCGGCAGGCGACCGGAAGATCCTTGATCCCGGGCACCGTCCGGCGCACCAGGGCAAAGCCGGTCCCCGCCGCGCGGAGCGCCCGGACCGCGTAGCCGGCCATGTCCACCCGGGCGAAGGTGGTGTCCACGACAGCGATCCGCTTCATCGGGCCGACTCCGACGCCCGCTGGAGGATCCGGTCGACGATCCGGCGCGAGGCGTACTCTTCGCCCGGACGGGGCCCGATCCGGACCACCCGGGCCGGCACCCCGCGGCGCGCGCACTCCCGGGCGATCTCCGCCTCGTCCCAATGCTGGTTGAATCCGAGCGCGATCACCTGGGGGCGCAGGTCGACCACCGTCGTGTAGATGTCGGTCGTCGATCCGAGCACGGCCCGGTCGACCGGCTTCAGCGCGTCGACCATGATCCGACGGGTCGCCTCGGGGAGATACGGCTCGCCCTTGAGCCGCCGGACCGTCGCATCGCGGGCCACGACCACGACGAGCTCGTCGCCGAGCCGTCGGGCCTCCTCGAGGAAGTAGAGGTGGCCGGGGTGCAGGAGGTCGAAGACCCCGGTGGCCATCACTCGGACCATCGGACCCACGCATCGGCAATCTCCCGACCCTCGATAAAGACGCCGTCGTGCCGGTCGGCGTACGGGCGCGCCCGGCTCCGGGGAAGCGGGCCGTCGTCGTCGCCGAGCATCTCGCAGACCGTCGTCGACTCCGAGAGGCCGCCCATCCGGGCGAGGGCCATGCTGAGCTCGGTGTGCCCCCGGCGCACCCGCGAAAGTCCCTCGGCGGCGTAGAGGAGCGGAACGTGGCCCGGGGAGCTGAACTCCCGGGCAAACTCCTCGGCGACCGTCCGGTCGTCCGGCCCGGCCGAGCGGGTCACCCAACGCCCGAGCTCCGTGAGCGTCCTCGCCCGGTCCCGGTCCGGGATCCCGGTGAACGTGGCCCGGTGGTTGACCGTAAGGCCGAAGGCGCTCCGGGCGTCGTAGCGGGGCCGCTCGATGAGGGCCCCGGTGATCGGAAACCGCGACGCGGCCTCGGTGAGCAGCTCGGTGAAGAACGGCAGGCCGGCCCGACGGGCCAACTCCTCCGGGATCGCCGCGCAGATGACCCCCCCCGCCTCGCGGCGGAGTTCGCGGACCCGCGCGGGAGTGATCCGCTCGGAGAGGTAGACCAGATCGACCTCGCCCTCCCGGTCCTCGGCGTCGAAGATCAGCACCGGGCGGCCCTCGGCGAGCGCATCGATCGCCCGGCCAACCGAGCGAGGCACCGTCTCGGGAATCGCCAGGGCCATGTCACGCCAACATTTCGCCGACTAATAAGCTCGAAGTAATTACCAAAAAATGGTTAGATGGCCCGATGGAAGGGAGATGCGAGAAGCACCAGCGACACGGATCGACACCTGCGCGCGGACGGCGCGTTTAGGAGGTGATCCATCTGCAGGTTCCCCTACAGATACCTTGTTACGACTTAGTCCCCCTTGCTGAACCGAAGTTCGAGCGACCCATAGAGGGCACCCTCACTCCGACCCAACTCGGATGACTTGACGGGCGGTGTGTGCAAAGAGCAGGGGCACATTCACCGCGGGATGTTGACCCGCGATTACTACGGAATCCATTTTCACGAGGGCGAGTTACAGCC